>CAYNTB010000170.1:0-4337 GCA_964399905.1 uncultured Bacteroidales bacterium
GGGGTGGTTACAAAAGGTTTATTAAAACGCTCAGTATCTACGAACCTGTTGAAGTATGCCAGCTCATTATTGAGAGTGGATTACGTGGCAGGGGTGGGGGAGGCTTCCCCAGTGGAATGAAATGGAAATTTGCCAATGCCGAAAAAAGTGATCAAAAATATTTGATTTGCAATGCCGATGAAGGTGATCCCGGAGCTTTTATGGACCGCGCCGTAATCGAAGGCGATCCTCACAAACTCATCGAAGGAATGGCAATTGCTGCCTACGGAATTGGTGCATCTAAAGCCTATATATACATTCGGGCCGAATACCCCCTCGCTATCGAAAGATTGCACCGGGCCATTAAACAGGCAACTGATTATGGATTGTTGGGCAAAAATATTTTTTGCACCGGGGTCGATTTTGAGATTAAAGTTAAAATGGGTGCCGGAGCTTTTGTTTGTGGCGAAGAAACGGCCCTGATGCACAGCATCGAAGGGAAACGGGGAATGCCGAGCCCAAGGCCGCCATTTCCAACCACCAGTGGTTTATTTGGAAAACCAACCGTGATCAACAATGTGGAAACCTTGTCAAATGTACCTGTCATCCTTGAGAAAGGCAAGGAATGGTTTGCTTCAATAGGAACCGAAAAAAGCAAGGGTACCAAAGTGTTTGCACTTTCAGGTAAAATTGCACTCACAGGCCTGGTTGAAATACCGATGGGAACCAGCATCCGCGATATCTTGTTTACGATTGGCGGTGGTATTAGAGATGGTAAAAAGTTTAAAGCAGTCCAGATTGGCGGGCCTTCCGGCGGTTGTATTACCGAGGAAAATCTGGACATCCAGATTGATTATGATTCGCTGCTTAAAGTTGGAGCCATGATGGGTTCTGGCGGATTGGTCGTGATGGATGAAGATACCTGCATGGTGGATGTCGCTAAATTCTTTATGGATTTTATACAGCGCGAAAGTTGTGGAAAATGCATCCCATGCCGTGAGGGAACCAAACGAATGCTTGAAATTTTGGAAAGTATTACCACCAAACCGAAAAGCTCTACCAGCAATGAGGCTCTCGATCGTTTTAAAGGGATCATGCAACTCGAAAAACTGGCCAGGGTCATTAAGGATACTTCACTCTGTGGTTTGGGGCAATCGGCACCGAATCCGGTTCTCAGCACTTTGCGTTGGTTTAGGAACGAGTACGAAGCACACATATTCGAACGAAAATGTCCGGCAGGGGTCTGCACCAACCTCAGAACATTCAAAATAAATGTTGATGCATGCTCGGGTTGCACGGTGTGCTCAAAAAAATGTCCAACCGGTGCGATCATCGGATCAAAGAAAACTCCTCACTTTATTGTCGAAGAGAAATGCATCGGGTGTGGCACCTGTCAGGAAGTTTGCAAGTTTAACGCCATTGAAATGGTATAATTTAAAGGGTTGGTTATGAGTTTTTATATTGACGTAAATAATAAAAAATTAGAAGCAAAAGCGGGTGAAACCTTACTGGAAACATTGAACCGTAATGGAATCAAAGTACCTACTTTATGCCATTTAAAAAATTCAACACCTACCGGTGCTTGCCGGATGTGTGTGGTTGAAAATGAAAAAACAGGTAAATTGATTACCTCCTGCTCTTATCCGGTTGAGGAAGGAATGAAAATTCAGACACATTCAGCCAGGGTGATCGAGTCACGTAAAACCATTGTCGAATTATTGCTTTCAAATCATCCCGACGATTGTTTGTATTGTGTTCGCAACGGTAATTGTGAATTGCAAAAACTGGCCGAAGATTATCAGGTTCGCGAACGCAGAATAAAAGGGCATAAAAACAATTATAATCTGGATCGTTCGAGACCAAGCCTTATCAGGGATCCTGACAAATGTATTTTATGCGGAAGATGTGTCTCGGTTTGTGCGGAAGTGATGGGCGTTTCGGCCATCGATTTTATAAACCGTGGCAGCAAATCAATCATTGGTACCAGTTTCAATAAAGGCTTAAACACTTCAAGTTGTGTGAATTGTGGCCAATGTATACTGGTTTGCCCCACAGGTGCACTTTCTGAAAAAAATCATTTTCGCGAAATCCAGGACGCATTGCACAACCCCGCTAAGAAGGTAGTGGTGCAATATGCCCCTGCCATTTCAGTTTCTTTGGCTGAAGAGTTTAATATGGAGGCCGGAAAAGACATAAACGGCATCCTGAATTCAGCGTTGCGCAAAATTGGCGTTGACCGTGTTTTTGATACTTCTTTTTCAGCAGATCTTACCATTATGGAAGAATCGGCTGAGTTGATAGACCGGATTCAAAATGGCAAACCTCTGCCATTGTTCACAAGTTGTTGTCCGGCCTGGGTAAAGTATGTGGAAGAGTTTTATCCAGATTTACTGCCCTATGTTTCTTCCTGTAAATCACCACAGCAAATGCTGGGAGCAGTGATTAAGTCATATTGGGCAGAAACGGAAGGGATTAAGCCCGAGGATATCTATTCGGTTTCGATCATGCCATGTACGGCTAAGAAATTTGAGGCCCAGCGTGAAGAAATGACACAGCATGGTATCAGTGATGTTGATGCAGTTATAACCACCCGGGAGCTTGGAAGTTTTATTCGAATGATGGGCATTGATATGCATAATATCGAACCAGAACAAGCCGATTCACCGCATGGGTTCAGAACGTCAGCGGGTAAATTATTTGGTGCCTCCGGAGGTGTGATGGAAGCGGCCATCAGAACAGCCTATTACAAAATTACGGGCGAAGAACTGCAGCAATTTAAAATACCTGAAATACGTGGCTTTAAGGAGCGAAAAGAAACGAAGATCAAGATTAAAGATTTGGAAATCGGGGTGGCAGTTGTAAACGGTTTGGCCAATGCTGCAAAATTACTTGAAGAAATAAAGAATGGACGAAATGATCTTCATTTTATTGAGGTAATGGCTTGTCCGGGAGGATGTATTAACGGAGGAGGCCAGCACATCGGAGCTTCAACCGAAGCAATAAAAGCCAGGATGAATTCCATTCACGCCATCGACGAAAATGAAAGCATAAAAGTGTCGCATAGAAATCCGGAAGTAATTGAACTTTATGATCATTATCTGGGGGAACCATTGGGGCACAAAAGTCACAAGCTTTTACATACAAAATACCCAAGACGTAATGGTTTGAAATAATGACAGAAATGGGACACGCAGACAGGCATCAATTGGTTTTTACCGTTAAAGATAAGTGCAGGGTATGTTTTACCTGTGTGCGCGAATGTCCTGTAAAAGCGATTAAAATCAATAACGGGCAGGCAGAAGTTATCAATGAAAGGTGCATCGGTTGTGGCAATTGTGTAAAGGTGTGCAGTCAGGGAGCCAAACAGTTTCTCGATTTGCAAAGTGAAGTTGAAGACTTGCTGCAATCAGGTCAAAAAGTTGTTGCATGTATCGCTCCAAGTTTCCCGGCCGAATTTTATGACATTGCGGATTATCGAATGTTGGTTGGGATGGTGCGGAAGTTGGGTTTTTATAAAGTTGTTGAAGTTGCTTTTGGAGCCGATCTTGTTGCAAGTGAATATCTAAAAATGATCGACAGTGAAGACCAGCAACCTTACATTTCTTCTGACTGCCCTGCTATTGTTTATTACATTGAACATTATCACCCCGGACTGGTTAAAAACCTGGCACCCATTGTTTCGCCCATGGTGGCTATTACCAGGGTGATTCATGAAGAATATGGCCGGGATGTGAAAGTCGTTTTTATCGGTCCCTGTATTGCCAAAAAAGCAGAATCGGAAGAAGTGGATGTGGCCATTACTTTTAAAGAGCTCAGAGAATTATTTGAGAAATATAAAATTGAAGCCAGTACTGATTCCAAAACAGAATTTGATCCGCCACTCGCCGGAAAAGGAGCTGTATTCCCTGTATCAAGGGGTATGATTCAAACCATCGATAAAAATGATGATCTGACAAAAGGAAATATCATCACTGCTTCCGGAAAGGATAACTTCAAAGAAATCATTAAGGAGTTTGAAGGAGGTGAAATTGAGTGCAAACACATGGAACTGCTGTGCTGCAAAGGATGCATCATGGGGCCGGGCATGACCAACAAGGATAAACGCTATTTTAAACGTAACCTGGTGGGTAACTATGCCATGCAAAAGATGAACAATTTTAACAAGGCTGAATGGGAATCCAACATGAGCAAGTATCGCAATGTGGATCTAAGTCAATCATTTCTTCCGAAGGACCGAAGGGTTGAAAGACCCGGCACAGAATCCATTGAGAAGGTATTGCTAAGCATGGGCAAAAAAGAACCTACAGATTTTCTGAATTGCGGAGCCTGCGGATATGATACCTGCGAAGACCATGCTG
>CAYNTB010000170.1:4347-5591 GCA_964399905.1 uncultured Bacteroidales bacterium
AGGGATATGCCGAGGTTGAGATGTGTTTGCCATACAGCATCGAAAAATTACACAAATCAATTGCTGATTTGAACATTTCAAACGAAAATCTTGAAGATGCAAGGCAGGCGTTAAAACAGTCGGAAAAACTGGCCAATATGGGCCAACTTTCGGCTGGCATCGCTCATGAACTGAACAACCCATTGGGTGTGATTACCATGTACAGCAATATTTTAAAGGAGGAGGCGAATCAGGACGATCCTGTTTATAAAGATTTGGAATTGATTGTTGAGCAAACAGAGAGGTGTAAGAAAATAGTTGGGGGCTTATTGAATTTTGCACGTAAGAACCAGGTTCGTAAAACCGACACTGATATTGAAAAATTTGTCATTCGCAGCACAGAATCAGTCATCATTCCTAAGAATATTACTTTGAAAATTGATACGGAGATGAATGATCCGCATATCATGATTGATCAGGATCAAATGATGCAGGCATTGACAAATCTTGAAAAAAATGCAGTGGAAGCCATGCCTGATGGTGGTGAATTATCAATCAGGATAAAGGAAAGAGAAGGTGATTTTCAGATAAAAATTTCAGATACCGGAATAGGTATCCCAAAAGAAAATATGGATAAGTTGTTTACTCCTTTTTTTACGACGAAAAAAATGGGAAAAGGCACCGGGCTGGGTTTACCATTGGTTTATGGTATTGTGAAAATGCACAAGGGCCAGATTAATGTCGTTTCAAATACAGATAAAAATATGGGCCGTACAGGCACTACATTTATAATTGAAATTCCAAAATATTAAAATAATTCAAATGCAAAAAGATGGTTTAAAAACAATATTGGTGGTGGATGATGATCAGGATTATCTGAATCAGATGAAAATCCAAATTGAACAATTCGGGTTCAATGTCATCACTGCCGACGGTCAGAACGAAGGTGTGGCTCTCATTGAGAAGCAAAGACCAGATCTGGCCATTATCGACTTAATGATGGAAAATATGGACAGCGGGTTTATCCTGGGGCATAAGATCAAACAAAAATATCCTGATTTACCAGTGATTATTGCCACCGCTGTTACTGCCGAAACCGGTTTGCTCTTTGGTATTGAATCCGAAGAAGATAAAAACTGGATCAAAGCGGATCTGTACCTTGAAAAAGGATTACGACCGGATCAGCTACACAGGGAAATTAACAAATTATTAAAAATTTAACCATGGAAGCATCAAGGCTTATAGTTGTGTATGATGAGCCGGGT
>CAYNTB010000171.1:0-443 GCA_964399905.1 uncultured Bacteroidales bacterium
CTTTAATTAAATCATTATCATTACCACTCTGTCTCGTTGATAATGAGGGTAATATTATTTATACCAATGATCGGTTTATCCGAGATATCGGTTATACTTTAGAGGATATTCCAACGCTGGATGACTGGTGGATCAAAGCTTATCCCGATCAAAAATATCGGAAATGGGTACTGGAAACCTGGGATAAAGCTGTTGAAAAAGCAAGGCTGGAAGAACGGGATATTGAATCGCTTGAATATAATGTTAAATGTAAAAACGGAGATACTCGGATTTTGGTTATTGCCGGCATTACCATTAAAGATGGATTCTTAGCGACTTTTATTGATGTTACGGAAAGAAAAGCAGCAGAAATCAAATTGCGCGAAAGCGAAGAAATGTTTAAAAATGCATTTAATAATGCAGCCATTGGCCGTGCCATGGCAGATTTAAACGGAAATTTCATC
>CAYNTB010000171.1:453-5590 GCA_964399905.1 uncultured Bacteroidales bacterium
GGTCAATAACGCATTCCGAAACATGCTCGGCTATAGTGAAAAAGAGATTCTAAAGATGGGTTGGCCCGATATTACTACACCCGAATTTATAGATATCAGTTTTCAAAAGGTCAATCAATTAGTGGAAGGGGAAAAAGAAGCCTATGCCATTGAGCAAACCATGCTCCATAAAAATGGCGGACATATTTGGGTAAATTTAAATGTGGTTCTGTTAAAGGATTCTGATGGCAAACCATCTTCGTTTGTGGCTGATATTGTGGATTTAAGCGATACCCAGCAGGCACAAGGCGAGCGCGATCAGTTTTTTGATCTGACCATCGACTTATTGTGCATAGCCGGAACCGACGGTTATTTCAGGCGCTTGAGCCCCTCCTGGTACAATACGTTTGGATACACTGAAGAAGAATTCTTAAGCAAACCATTTTTGGAGTTTGTACATCCCGAAGATGTTCAACCTACCCTCGATGCAGTTAGTAAACTATCAGCCCAAAACCAGGTGATTAATTTTATCAATCGTTATCGTTGCAAGGATGGATCTTATCGTTGGTTATCATGGGTTTCTACCCCACAGGATGATACAATTTATGCCGCGGCGCACGACATAACCGATCTTAAAAAGGCTGAAAATGAATTAATAAAAACAAACTCAGAACTTGAAAAATTCAATAAGCTGGCGGTTGGACGGGAATTGTCAATGATTGAGCTCAAAAGAAAAATAAACAAGCTTTCTGAAGAATTGGGAAGAGAAATAGTTTATGACTTAAATTTCACTAAATAAGTTTATTAATGAATATGAGAAATCAAATCAAAGATATATTAGACATTGACAAATTACGCATACTTCTTGAAAAATATACCAATGCATCAGGAATTGGAACCGCAGTTCTTGATTTGGAAGGAAATGTGCTTATTGCCACCGGCTGGCAGGATATATGTACCAAATTCCACCGGGTACATCCGGAAACTTTAAAAAGATGCAAGGAAAGCGACCTTTGTTTGGCAAATCAATTAAAAGCAGGCCACAAATACAATGTTTATAAATGCCTGAATGGCTTGGTGGATACGGCCATCCCACTTTATGTTGACGACATCCACCTTGGCAATCTTTTCACCGGTCAATATCTGGATCAGAAAGCAGATAAAAAATTCTTTATCGAACAAGCCAAAAAATTTGGCTTCGATGAAAAGGAATACCTTGAAGCATTAAGCAAAGTATCTGTGCTTTCTGAAGAAGAAGTTAAAAGCAATTTGGAATTTCTTTCTGCACTCGCAGCCTTTATTGGGGAAGCAGGCCTGACAAAACAAAACCTGCTCCTGTTGGCCGAAAACCAGGAAAAAAGAATCAGTGAACGCACCAAAGCCTTAAAAGAAACCCAGCTTGCCACATTAAACATGATGCAGGACACAGAAGAGGCCAGACAAATTATTGAAAAAGCCAACATCGACCTGACAAATATGATGGAGGAAATTAAAAGGTCAAACCAGGAGTTGGAACAGTTTGCCTACGTGGCTTCGCACGACTTACAAGAGCCTTTGCGGATGATTTCGAGTTATACACAATTGCTGGAACGAAGGTATAAGGACCAACTTGATCAGGATGCCAAAGATTTCATTGGCTATGCTGTGGATGGAGCAAACCGAATGCAAAGATTAATTAATGACCTGCTCGAATATTCAAGGGTAACAACCAGGGGAAAAGAGCTTGTGAAGGTCGATCTGTCAAGTGTGCTCGGAATTGCCATTTCCAATCTTAAACAAAAAATACAGGAATCGAATGCATTGATAACCAACGATGAATTGCCATTTGTCTGGGGCGATGATTTACAACTTGCCGGTGTTTTTCAAAACATCATTTATAATGCCATCAAATTTAAATCAGACCAGGCCCCGCATATTCACATATCCTCAAAATCAGTTGATGGACAGGTATTGGTTTCCATTAAAGACAATGGAATTGGTATTGAGCAACAATACCAGGATCGGGTATTTGTCATTTTTCAACGATTGCACAATACTACTCAATATCCTGGAACAGGCATTGGTTTGGCTATTTGCAAACGAACCATTGAGCGCCATAATGGGAAAATATGGTTTGAATCAGAACCTGGAAAGGGCACAACATTCTTTTTTACTTTAAACAAATAAAAATCATACCAAATGAAAGATCAAAACAACATTAAGCCAGTCGAAATCCTCCTTGTGGAAGACAATCCGGGAGACGCCAGATTAGCCAAGGAAGCATTAAAAGAAAGTAAGCTCTTTAATAATCTTCATCATGTAATTGACGGAGTGGAAGCCATGGACTTTTTAAATAAGAAGGGGATTTATTCTAAATCGATCCGCCCCGATCTGATTTTACTCGATTTAAACCTGCCCAGGAAAGATGGCAGAGAAGTATTGGCAGAAATCAAAAACGATGATAGTCTGAAACGAATTCCTGTAGTTATTTTAACCATTTCGCAAGCCGAAGAAGACATTTTAAAATCTTATAACCTACATGCCAATTGCTTTATTTCCAAACCCATCGATTTGGATCAGTTCATCAAAGTCGTAAAATCGATTGAGGACTTTTGGCTCACCATCGTAAAATTACCCAATGGGAAGTGAAGTTAAATCTAAGTGTTGACACATTTGACAAATTAAGATACTATGCCTCAACATACAACAAAAATTTTAATTATTGAAGACAATCCATTGGATGTCAGGATGGTTAAAGAGTATTTAAATGAAGACCGGAATTTTAAATATGAATTAACTTCTGCCGATACATTGGCTAAAGGATTCAAAGAACTATCATCGAACGAATTTGATGTTTTATTATTGGATCTCAATCTACCGGACAGTGTCGGCCTGGAAACTTTCGAAAAAACATGCACCCGATTTAACCAGCTGCCCATCATTCTTCTCACCGGAGTAGATGATGAAGAATTAGCGACCGGAGCCATCAAAAAAGGAGCACAGGATTATCTTGTAAAAAGTCAGATTAACGATACTTTATTGATCAAATCCATCCGATATTCAATCGAAAGAAAACATTTGGGAATGGAACTCAAATTAGCCAAAGAAAAAGCTGAAGAAAGCGACCGGCTGAAATCGGCCTTTCTGGCCAATATGAGCCATGAAATAAGAACACCCATGAACGGGCTCCTGGGTTTTGCAGAATTGCTTAAAGAACCCATGCTCAGCGGTGAAGAGCAAAAAAGTTATATTGGCATGATTGAAAAAAGCGGTGCCCGTCTTTTAAATATTATCAATGACCTGATTAATATCTCGAAAATTGAATCAGGACAGATGAAACTTTCTATTACCAGTGTTGAACTGGAAGAATTAATTGAATATATCCATCATTTTTTTAAAATTGAAACCAATGAAAAAGGGCTGGATTTCAGGCTTGTACGCGACACAGAAGCATCTAATTTAATATTTAAAACAGACAAGGAAAAAATTTATGCCATTTTAACCAACCTGGTAAAAAATGCCATCAAATATACCCTTAAGGGCAAAATTGAGTTTGGTTATACCATGATTGATAATCAGCTTAAATTCTTCGTAAAAGACACCGGCATCGGAATTCCAAAAAATAAATTGGATAATATTTTCAATCGCTTTGAACAGGTCGAGAATAAGATGCCCGGATGTGTAGAAGGTGCTGGCCTGGGACTTAGTATCACGAAGGCATATGTCGAACTCCTTAAAGGGAAAATTTGGGTTGAATCGACAGAAGGTGTGGGCTCCTCATTTTATTTTACGATTCCTTTTAAGGCCCAAACTCAAACGGTTGCTGGCAAAAATTTGGGTCTTTTATCCCAGGTTGATCAACCATCATCCAGAAAACTTAAAGTGTTGGTCGCAGAAGATGATGAAATGTC
The DNA here is from genome assembly GCA_964399905.1 of uncultured Bacteroidales bacterium. Lineage (GTDB taxonomy): Bacteria > Bacteroidota > Bacteroidia > Bacteroidales. The sequence continues at coordinate 4,323 of CAYNTB010000171.1, forward strand.
GCAAAAATACACCAGGGCCATTCTTAAAAATCTCAGCAGTGATATCATTATCAGATCAAATGGGATCGAAACAGTTGAGATTTGTCGAAACAATCCTGAAATCGACCTTGTTCTAATGGACATTCAAATGCCTGTAATGGATGGTTATGAAGCAACACGTATGATACGTGAATTCAACAAAACGGTGGTGATTATCGCCCAAACTGCTTTTGCAATTTCAGGAGACCGGAAAAAAGCCCTGGACGCTGGTTGCAACGACTATATTTCCAAGCCTATCAACAGAAAATTGCTTTTACAACTTATTGATAAACAATTTTCACGGCTTAACATTCGAAATTAAAACAAAAAGCATTGATTGTGTTTTTGGCTTTATTTATCGTATATTTAATCGTCTTATGCCTGCATCTAATACCTTGATATTAAATTATTTTTATGAAACCTTTATTAGATCAAACCTCCGACGAATTCCATTCAATTTTTGAATTTGCCCCAACCGGTATCTTATCCCTGGGTTTGGATGGAAAATTTCTTAAAGCCAATAAATCTTTATGCAAAATGTTCGGTTATTCTGAAAAAGAATTACAACAGATCAATTTTCGAAACATCACCCACGCAGACGATTTGGCTGAAAGTAACCTGATGATTGACAATCTGATCAGGCAGAAAATTCCATTTATTGATTTTGAAAAACGTTATATCCACAAATCAGGGCGTATCGTATGGGCAAATGTGCGAGCAGTATTGATGAAGAACAAGGAAGAAAAACCGATGCATATAATCACTCATATCAGGGATATTTCTGATCAAAAAGCTGCCGAAGATCAGTTGAAGGAAATTTCAATCAGGGACAATGCCATTCTTGCTGCCGTTCCTGATATTATCATGCAGGTGGATGATAACAAAATCTATAATTGGGCCAATCAGGCAGGTTATGATTTTTTTGGTGAAGATGTGATCGGATAAGAAGCCTCTTTCTATTTCGAAGGTGAACAGGAAACATATCAAATGGTCGCTCCGCTTTTTGAAGATACAGAAAAAATGGTTTATATAGAAAGCTGGCAAAGAAGAAAAGACGGAGCAATCAGGCTGCTGGCATGGTGGTGCCATGTTTTAAAAAACAGTAATGGAAAAGTAATCGGAACGCTATCAACTGCAAGGGATGTTACTGAAGAAAGAAAAGCCCAACAAAAAATAAAAGAATCAGCCGCACTTTACCACGACCTTGTGGATACTGCCCAGTATTTAATCTGGCAGTGCGATATTGAAGG
>CAYNTB010000172.1:0-5576 GCA_964399905.1 uncultured Bacteroidales bacterium
TGGGCTATATGATAAATACAGTGACCCAAAAAGCTTTTGCCATTCAGCAGAATGTAGTTCAGAATGAAAAGCGTCAAAGTGTTGATAACCAGCCTTACGGTCATACCAGCTGGGTGATTGCAAAAAATCTTTACCCTGAAGGTCATCCATACAACTGGACCGTTATTGGTGAAATGGAAGATTTACGCAATGCGACCATCGAAGATGTAAAAGACTTTCATAGCAGGTTTTATGTTCCGAATAATGCAACAATTGTTATTGCGGGAGATTTTGATGTTGAACAAACCAAAGAATGGGTCGAAAAATATTTCGGTGAAATTCCTGCCGGAAATAAGGTGGAAGATTCGAAACCACAGCCGGTCACTCTTGATAAAACCATCAAACTTTATCATGAAGATAATTTTGCACGGGCCGCACAATTCCGTATGACCTGGCCGACTATCGAAGATTATAGCCCGGATTCTTACGCTCTTTCATACCTTGGGGATCTTTTATCAAGTGGGAAGAAGGCTCCATTCTACCAGGTGCTTGAAAAAGAGAAGCAACTTACTTCCAGTCAGCGGGTTTACAACAGATCAATGGAAATAGCCGGCACCTTTAATGTTATGGTAACCGCAAATAGAGGGGTGAGCCTGACCGAAGTTGAGAATGCTGTTTTTGAAGCCTTTAAACGTTTTGAAGAAGAGGGATTCACAGATGCGGATGTGGAAAGGATAAAAGCAAGTCTTGAAACCGGATTTTATAATGGGATCAGCAGCATCCTCGGAAAATCGCGTCAATTGGCAACCTATAATGAATATGCTGGAGACCCATCTTTTTACAAAAAGGATATTGAAATGTTGAAAGCCGTTACAAAAAATGATATTTTGAGGGTTTACAATAAATACATCAAAGATAAACCATATGTTGCAACCAGCTTTGTTCCTAAAGGTCAGCTTGATATGATAGCTGAAGGTTCAGTTAAAGCGGATGTGATTGAAGAAGATATTTTAACTGCAACAGAGGTTGAAATTACAGATGATGCCGAAGAAGAGATTGTTAAGTCCCAAACATCCTTTGATCGTTCGGTGCGACCCACCATCGGGCCTGACCCGGAACTCAACCTTCCGATTGTTTGGCAGGATGAACTGACCAATGGGCTGAAAGTTTTTGGGATCGAGCAGGATGAATTGCCCCTTGTACAATTTAATATTGTGCTAAAAGGAGGCCATTATCTGGATAAACCTGAAAAGGCTGGTACAGCCTCTCTTATGGCCAGCCTGATGATGGAAGGAACCGCTAAAAAAACCCCGCTCGAATTGGAAGAAGCCATAGATAATCTTGGAGCTTCAATTTTTGTTTTTGCCGGCGATAATGAGATCACCATTAGTGCCAATACCCTTTCCAGAAATTATGATGCTGTTTTACAACTGGTACAGGAAATTTTATTAAAGCCCCGTTGGGATGAGGAAGAATTTTCACTCGCAAAAACGGCTGTTCAGAACGGGCTGATCAGACAAAAAGGAAATCCGAATTCACTTGCACGCGAAACATTCGATAAACTGATTTATGGAGAGGGACATATTCTATCAATCGACAGACAAGGGACCGCAGAAACAGTTGATGCAATAAGCATGGATGATCTGAAGGATTATTACAATAATAACCTATCACCGTCTAATGCTTTTTTTACGGTTGCCGGAAAAATATCAAAAGATCAGGTCATGGCATCATTGGCTAAAATTGCAGAAAAATGGATTGCAAAAGATGTTGTATTTCCTGCATATACCTTACCTGAACCTCTGGCCACATCTAAGGTTTATTTCATTGATGTGCCGGGCGCAAAACAATCAGTAATTAACATCGGAAACCTGGGTCTTGCACAAACCGATCCTGATTATTTCCTGGCTACAGTTATGAATTACAAACTTGGCGGGTCTTTTAACAGTTATATCAATACCGTTTTACGAGAAGAAAAAGGATTTACATATGGTGCCCGAAGCGGATTCAGCGGTAGCGAGCTGCCTGGCGCATTTATGGCTTCTTCAAGTGTAAGATCTACCGCTACACTCGAATCTGTTGAAATATTTAAAAACCTGATGGAAAATTACAGCCTTAATGTAAGCCAGGAAGATCTTGATTTTACAAAGGATGCCCTTATAAAGTCAAATGCCCGGAATTTTGAAACCTTAAGGGCCCTAAATGGTATGTTAAGAGAAATTGGAACGTATGGGCTTCCGGTAGATTATGTCAAAGATGAGGAAAATGCCATAAAGGCCATGACCCTTGACCAGCTAAAAGCATTGGCTGATGAATACATCAATCCGGATAAAATGTATTATGTAATTGCGGGTGATGCTGAAACCCAGCTTAAGCCGCTTGAAAAAATTGGATTCGGGAAACCTGAACTTATTAAATAAAATAACCGATTAGAATTATTAGAAAGCCCTGTTTTTGCGGGGCTTTCTTATTTTACAACCATAATACTGCTTTTTCCGAAGCACCATTTTCCATCAGTTGTTTTACCCCTGACAACAATATCGTATTCGGAACAATGATCAGAAGCAAAAAAGTTTATGTTTTTTAATTCATTCGGATTTAAGTCACCATCCCAATAAAGCAGACTTCTAATGTATTCCCATGTGCTTCCCGGAATCCCAAAAACCATAGTAAAATCATTCGGTTTAATTCCTTTTAACGAAATTGGAAAAAACTTTTTGGGCTGATACGGAACATTATCCGTTGAATATTTTGCGGGTTCATCATAAGCAGTTGTATTAAATTCATACGAATCGGAAATGGTCGTATATTCGAAAAAGGCTGATTCGGAAGGCATTTTCATGCCGCCGAAATTATCGGTCTTTGTTGTGATCAGAATTACCCCATTCAATTGGGAATTTCCCAGAATAAAAGGGCTGGTATAAAGATCAATTTTTTGTATAACTGATGGGTCGATATTCATGAGTTCATTTACATTGAAAATAGTGATATAATCAACCATAATCAGTGGGTTGGACTGTGCTGTTCTGAGAACAGGATCGGTTACTGACAGTGAGTAATCGTTTGCTTTTCGATGAACCTTTACCAGCGGAATCAATTCCCTGAATATCACTTCAAGCGATGGATTCTCAACATAGTCATCCAGGTTGATACTAAATTCGGGCTTGGCAAAACTGAAGGGAAGTTTACTTACCGGTTCTTTCATTTGAGCCATTTCAGTATTGAAAGCATTTGATACCTGATGATTTAAGTAAAGTTGTTCAATGAATGGCACCTGATTTGAGTCCACAATAAAATCAACTGCTTCGAGTGGGGGGTAGGTGCTTGAAAAATCTTTGTTGATTAAAAGTTCAATATCCCTTTCGTCTCCTTCTTTCCTGTTCACGTTTAAAAAAACATCCCGGGTTTCGGTCAGGTTATTTAATGAAAAAATAAAAGCACCATTCTGATCGGTGGTTTGAAAATGAACCTGAGGGTTTGTGTTAAAAACAGAAGCATAAATTTCAGTATTAACAACCGGATCATCGGATCCTTTATATTTTAGAAATCCACTAACCGAAACATCCCTGATTTCGGGCAACCAATCAATACGATAACTGATATTATTTAATTTTTGTTTTAATTCTTCATTATTGGCAAGCTTGCTATTAAATGAAATGAGCAGGGCCTCTATATCTTTTTTATAAACATTCATAAATTCAGGATGTTGTGCGAGGTAACCTTCAATCAGAATTGGATTTTTTAGGATATAAGCCGGAAGCCCTGTTTCGTCTGTATTTAGTGTGCCTTTTTTTGTAACACTTATCGATAAATTTGTGAATTCAACTTCCTTGTCTGCATTAATTTGGAGACTTATTTTATTTCTTTTTTGATAGATTTCCTGATCAGCAATGATGTCCACTTCAACAATATCTCTGAATTTAAAATGACTTTGAATGCCGATAATCTGGTTGTGTGAATTTCTAAGAACTAAATAATTAAATCCTGCTCCAAGCTCCTTATATGGAATAGAAATGGTATTTAATGTTTTATTCAGGAATACAGATTCTTCATAAATTTTATTGAAATGTTTTGAATAAACTTCAAACTTTGCATTGGTTTGATTGGCCTGATTATAAATAATATCTACAATAAATTCATCTTTTGAAGGATTGAAAGAACTATACCTTCCAATTTCTTTCGTGATAACTTCAGTAAAGGCTTGCCTTAAAGTATCATTGTTGGTAAGTGAGCAAAGTGTATAAATAGAAGACTCGAGAGCTTTAAATTCGAACATTCCAATTCTGTTGAATAATGTTATTTCTCCGATCAGCTTTTTTTCCTGGTCTTCAACCCAGGATTTGAGTACATTATCTTCGTATATGATGGCTACTTTATTTGACGTATTTGCCATAAGGAAGCCGAATTCCGGGAAAATTTTTGTTTCATGCTCTAATTGTGATTTTGCCGGTAAACTGAGTGTAGGGTTTAAAACCGCAATGTAATGTGTATGAAAAGTTTCGGCCAGGCTATTTCGCTGGTACTGTGTATAGGCCCTTATAAAGTAATGGCCGGAGTTTAATTCGGCAGGGATGTTAAGCATACCGGTTACTTTCCCATTCTTGATTTGAAATTTTTTTCTCAGATGAGAAGTGTTCTGCTGGTCGTATAATTCAATATATAAGATGTTGCTCAGTTGCTCGTTTGATAATTTATCGTTTAAAAGGCAATTGGCCGAGAACCATAATTCTTCACCTGCCAGGTATAAATCTCTGTCTGTTATAAAGCTTACCGTTTCTGTGAGATGATCGGTCGGGTTATTTTGTTCAGTTTGCGAATAAATGCCCGAAAGAACGATAAAAATCAGTATAAATGTGCTTAGAATTTTATTCATCCGTCTATTTGCTTTGATGGTTGGTTTGATGCAGAAACAGGCTGTTATCCCAATAGTCAGGCCTTTCTGGTACGCCCCCCTGTACCCTGCAATCAACGCATTCCGGTGAAACGATCATTGGCTGGGCAGTTTCGCTTGTTGGGTTGGCAGCCAAAACGATTGGCCAGTTGCGTGATGACATATTCAAAACTTTTTCAATTACATTGGCTGTGTTTTCGGAGCTAAGTTCCGTACAAAAGCCAAAATCTACAGGGATGTTGTACCCAACAGGTCGTTGCACAAGCAGGGGGTCACTGACTGAAACCCCGGCAGTTAAAAAATAACCCAAAACAGCTTCGTCAGGATCATTAACATTGAAAATATTTCCTATGATCTGAAAGGGCTGAGAAGTATAAAGCGAGTTCTCAATATCGTTTTGCTCCTGCAAACTACTCAGGAATGCGTAAGCATTTTCAGAAATCACATACTGTTTTGCCTGCAGGGCATATTTGAATCTGAATTTGATACTGTTGGGTGTGAAATTTATTGGGAACCTTTCAATTAGCGGAAGTGTCAGGTTTTTGGTCGTATAAGTGTATCTTTCATCAATCAGGTTTGTTTTCCAGCAATTTTTTAAGCTGTCTGATTTATGCAGAATTTCGAATCCGCTTTTACCTGTGTTATTGGTTCCCCAATAAATAGAATATGCCAGATATAAAGATTGGTAATGATAAGTTTCTGAGAT
>CAYNTB010000173.1:0-5542 GCA_964399905.1 uncultured Bacteroidales bacterium
ATGTTTAAGGTAATACTTCCTGAAGAAGTGAATTTTATGGCATTTGAGAACAGATTTTTGAGTACCTGATAAACACGCTGAATGTCCGTAGTAATAAATTTAGGGACGCCTGATTGTACCTCTGTAATGAGTTTTAATTTCTTCTTGTCCGTTAAGGGTGAAAAAGTACGGTTAATAAATGCGGTCAAATCTTCAAAGTATAATTCTTCGATATGAAGTTCCAGTTTTCCGGATTCAACCTTCGAGAGATCCAGAATTTCATTGATCAATTCCAGTAAATCAGAACCTGAAGAGTTGATCGTTTTTGCAAATTCTATTTCTTTTTCGCTTAAATGCTGCGATTTGTTTTCCGACAGCAATTGAGAAAGTACCAGTATGCTGTTAAGCGGTGTACGCAATTCGTGCGACATATTAGCCATGAACTCCGATTTGTATTTACTTGCACGTTCAAGATCCCTGGCTTTTTGTTCAATTTCCTGTTGGGCTTGCCTTAGTTCTTCATTTTTACTCCTGATATTATCGCGTTGTATTTCGAGGTCGTTGGTACGCTCTTCCAGTTCTTCATTGGTGACTTTTAATTCTTCCTGCTGGTTTTTAAGGTTTTCTTCCGATAATCTCAAAGCCTTTGTTTGTTCTTCCAGTTCTTCATTTGTTTGTCGAAGTTCTTCCTGTTGAACGGTAAGTTCATTGGCCAATTCCTGGGTCTGCTTCAATAAGAGTTCTACTTTTGCTCTTGATTGCACCGAATTTACGGTAACGGCTATACTGTCTAAAGCCATTTTGAAAAATTGTTTCTGCAAGGTTGAAAACTTTGCAGATGAACCCAGTAATATCACCCCACTTGTTTCTTTTTCAAAAATCAGGGGTGCAACAATATATTCTTTTGGGGCCACCACGCCGACACCGATATTTAAATTTGGCAGGTGATCAGAAGATTCTGAAAATGTAACCAATTTCTGGTCTTTTGCTACCTGTCCGATGATCCCTTCTCCAAATTCAAAATTGACAAATCCCTTGGCCGATTTTTTAAATGCATAAGTAGAAGTCAGAACAAGCTTATCATCTTTTTTAAGGTAAATCAGGCCAATCTTTGCCTGGAGGTATTCGATAAAAAATGTGATAATTTCATCTGTCAATTTCTGGATGTCTTCCTGCCCGCTTAAAATACCATCAATTTTGTTGATGCCTGTTTTGAGCCAATCCTGTTCGGTGATTTCCTTTGAATTGATACGAAGTCTTTTGGTCATTTCAAATAATGAAATCCCCAAAGCATCCTTTTCACTTCTGGGTTCAATATCGGTCGAATAATCACCTTTTGCTATTTTATTTGCCTGACGAACAACCTCTTTAAAGCTTTCGACCATGGTATGCATTGATTTCCCAAGAATATCTTTTTCGCTCCGAATCTCAACTTTTTTTGAATAATCGCCATAAGCTGATGATTGACTGATACTGGCGTATTCCGATAAAGATTTTACGAGCGTATTAAAGGTGTCAACCATTTCTCCAACTTCATTTTTTGGAGCTTTAATGGTTTTGTGGTCCAATTCGCCTTCAGCCACTTGCTTTGCCCAGGCTGATAATTTTTTTATCGGATTAACGAACCATCGCGTTACGAATATGGATACAAAAAAGACGATGATGACAGTAACGATAAATGAAACTTTGGCGATATCCGATAATTGCTTGGCATAAGCAAATGCTTCATCGTGTTTAATTTCCTCAACCAACACCCATTTTACACCTAATTTGCTCATGAAGGTCATGTCGCGATAAATCCCCAGAACAAAATAATCACGATTATTCAGATAGGTTGTAATTTCTTCTTTGTCGAGTTTGTTTAAAGCCAGATATTGCGGGTCATCCTCGTGGGTTTTATAATTGAGCCATTTAGTTGTTTTATCGTTTTTGGCTTGCTTTTTCAAAATGATCTCATCGTTTTCAAAGCGTGATAATGACCTGAATAGCAAGTCTTCTCCAACAATATAAGCTTCGCCTGTTTCTCCAAGGTCGGCGGTATATCTTAGGATGTAATTAATGTCGTAAATTGATATACGAAAGGCAATAATACCTTCCGGTTTTCCATTTTCGTCGTTAATTGATCGTACCAAAAAGCCTGATACTTCGTTATTGGCATGGGTGTAAAATTCTAAATCTGAGAATAAGACGGTATTAGATTGAACAGACTGTTTGCAGGTGTTCTTAAATTTACTTTCTGTGGGCAGGCTGCTGAAAAGATTGTAACCTAAATTCGATTCTTCATTAAGTGTAAAAAGTAGATTTCCATCAAGATCCATCAGGTACATATCTTTAATTTGATCGGTATTGTTCTGAAATGAATAATATGAAAATATCTGTTCGGATATAGATTTTCGCTTTTCAGAATTAAAATACTGATCCCTTTCATTTAAAGCATTAAATTCATTCCGGAGATTGATAAAACTTTCTTTAAACTCTTCCTTTTCAGCCAAAATATTTAAAGAAGTTACTTTTTGTTCAAAAAATGATTCAATGAATTCCAATCGGAGTTGTGAGGTTGTAACCAATGATTTTTCAGCAATGATTGTCAGTCCCAGATAGGAATTCAGATAGTTGATGAAACTTACTGATGCCAAGGGAACAAATGAAATGGCAAGAAACCATATCAATAATGATTTACCGACACCAATGTAAAAAAATGATTTAAAGAAATTCCTTATTTTTTGTTTCAGATTTGGATAATCCATAAACCTTTCTTGTTTAATGAACAAATATTTAGCAAACGGTAATTATTCTTGTGTAAATTTTTCGATGGTTTCGTAAAGTTCAACAGGATTTACCGGTTTGGTTATGTAATAATCCATTCCGGCAGCCAGGCACTTTTCTTTATCTCCCTTCATGGCATGCGCCGTCATTGCAACAATCGGAATGTGTGATTTTTTTGATTTCTCAAAAACACGTATTTGCCTGGTGGCATCATAGCCATCTAATATCGGCATTTGGACATCCATAAGTAAAATGTCAAATTTTTCCTCTTTAACTCTATTTACAGCCAACTGCCCGTTTTCAACGATGGTAACTTTATAACCCTTTCTTTGTAAAAACTGACTGATTATTTTTTGGTTAATCGGCTGATCTTCTGCAACAAGAATGCTTATCGTGGCTAAGTCTTTAGTTTCAGATTCAGTTTTTGTAGGTTCGGAAATTTTATGTTCGGTTTTTTTCGGGAGCTTTAACACTTCCGATAAAACTAACCACAATTCCTTCTGCAAAACGGGTTTAGTTAAAAAATGACTGAATTTCGATTTTTTGAGTGTTGAGGGGTCGAAAGTATACTGTATGGGAGTCATAAGTATCAATTCAGGCATATTTTTATCTGAGAAAAACGTACTTATTTCTTCGGCTGAATCAACCCCGCTTTCAGATGATAAGTCGTAGTCTATTATAATAGGATTGAAGTTTTGATTGCTCTTTTTAGCTTTCTCCAAAAGTTTAAGGGCGTTTGCACTACTATCCGCAATTTGATAATCAACCTCCATATAATCGAGGAGCTCAGTCATCACTTCCTTATTAAGTTCGCTGGAATCTATGATCAATATATTGGGCTTTTTATCAGAAACAGGAAGTTTTCCCAAGCTTTCATCGGGTTCTGAAGCAGGTGTTTCAAATTCCAATTGGAAATAAAAGTTACTTCCCTGGCCTAAACTGCTTTGTACGTGGATGCTTCCTCCCATAATTTCAACCAACATTTTAGATATGGCCAGACCAAGTCCCGTCCCACCATGTTTCCTTGTTGTTGATGAATCATGTTGGCTGAACGATTCAAACAAACGATCGATATCGGATTCATTAATTCCAATCCCTGTGTCAACAACTGAAAATTCAAGTTGTACCTTTCGCTGTGAGTGTTTAGCTACTTCAACAGAAATTGTCACATGACCTTCTTCTGTAAATTTTATGGCATTGCCGACAAGGTCAATCAGGATTTGACGGATACGAACCGGGTCGCCAATGAGCAGGTCAGGTACCTCGGGCGAAACTTTGCATATAAATTCAATCTTGCCTTCAAAAATCTTAACTGATAAAAGCCTGATTACTTTTTGGATAACATTTCTTAAACTGAATTGGATGTGTTCAAGCTCTAATTTATCGGCTTCTATTTTCGAGATGTCCAGAATTTCATTGATGATGTCCAATAGAGATTCTCCCGATTGTTTAATGTCATTTATTCTTTCTTTTTGAATTTCTGAAAGTTCGCTGTCGAGCAGCGCAAGGTCGGCCATGCCAATAATTCCGTTAAGCGGGGTTCTGATCTCATGACTCATATTGGCTAAAAATGAACTTTTTGCAAGGGTTGCTTCTTCCGCAATCTTATTGGCTTCGTTTAGCTCTTTTACCGTTTGTTTTAATTTTTGGGTGGTTAATTCGAGGGTGTGTTTTTGTTTAAAAAAATCGATATAGGCTTTTATTTTACTCTGTAAAATCTCAAGATCGAGTGGTTTATAAAGATAATCCACAGCTCCTGCTTCATAGCCTTTAAAAACATGATGCCGTTGTTTACTGATGGCCGTAACAAAGATGATCGGGATGTTTTTCGTTTTTTCGTTGCTGCGCATAAGTTCTGCCGTTTCGAAACCATCCATTTCAGGCATTTGAACATCCAATAAAACCATTGCGAATTCATATTCCAACATTAAGCCAAGTGCTTCGTTTCCTGATCTTGCCTTTACAATATTCAATTCAGGGTTCTCCAGGATGCCTTCCAGCGTTAAAAGGTTTTCTTCCCGGTCATCTACGATGAGGATATTGAATTTTTCTTTAATTTCCATATTTCATGTTTTGATTTGGCCCATCAGTTTAGTTCGAATCAGGCTAAGATTTACCACATATGCAATTTACAAAATACTAAGCAATCAAGTATAAAATTAATTATAATTATTCACATTCAATTGTTTATTTATTTATTGCACAATATCTGATAATTGCAATATTTACAAGTATCTAAAACTGTTGTCTGGTCAAAAGCAATTTTCGGATCAAAGATTTGAACCAACAATTGGGAAAGCTGGTATTCGAATTCATCAAGATCAGCATTGCTTAAGCATTTGGAATCAGATTCAGGGGTGTTAACCTTCAGTAACTCCTTTGATATTTGTTTAAGCGGGTATATACCGGGGGAAATATTCGTATTGCCTGGACTGTTTTTTTTGAACAACCAGGCATACAATAATAACTGGAGTACTTTGTCGTATTTTTTATCAACAATCAATTCTTCCCAAAACTTCAAATTTAAATCGTAAGGGTTAACAGAACCCGTTTGATAGGCGATAATTTCAATGGTATCTTCAGTAAACTGTATGCGATCAATAAATCCTTTTAGATTAATGGTTTTTGAATTTCCGTTTACATCTATTGTTATGCTTGATGAATACTTATTTTCGAGGGATATAATTTTTTTGGATTTGTTTTCTGGTTTTTTCTTACTCAATTGATTGATTTCGTAAGCAATGAAGTTTTTGAAAAATTCCTGAGCCACATTTACAATGAGTAGGTTTTTCCCGAA
>CAYNTB010000174.1:0-3832 GCA_964399905.1 uncultured Bacteroidales bacterium
CGGCTGGTTTGCCGGCTGATCCGGCACAGGCTTTCGAATTGCGGATCGCCAACGCTGGGATAATAAACATTTGCTGAATATTGTACTTCTTAAGGAGTTTAAAAACAATTGGGACATTGGACTCAAATGGCGTTTTGTGGGTGGCTCACCCTATACGCCTTATGATTTGGTAACATCAGCGAAAAGGCCCGCATGGGACGTATCAAACCAGGCTTACCTCGATTATTCCAGGTTTAATAGTCTGCGATATTCCAGTTTCCATCAACTTGATGTAAGAATTGATAAACAATTCTTTTATCGAAAATGGTCGCTCATGCTTTATATTGATGTGCAAAACATCTATAACTATTCAGCTGATGAACAAAATTATTTAACAAATTTAAACGAACAAGGGATCCCGCAAATTGCCGACCCATCATTGCCTTATGCACAACAGGAATATATTTTGAGAGAGATAGAAACCAGTGCGGGAACTGTATTTCCAACCATCGGAATAATTGTTGAATTTTAGGGCTTTTTGGTTGAAAAGAAATCATAAAAAAACCCTCCAAATTGTGGAGGGTTTTTAATTTTTCAATAGGTGTTCAAATACTTTACTCAGCCCTTTTTACATTAACGGCTTTTTTCCCTCGATTATCTTCAGTGATGTCAAAACTCACTTTGTCGTCCTGGTTTATTCGGTCGATTAAACCAGTAGCGTGAACAAAGATGTCTTGTTTTGATTCATCATCAACAATAAATCCAAAACCTTTTCTTTCATTGAAAAATTTTACAATACCGGTTGACATAGTAATAATAAGTTAAGTTAATAATTCTACAAAGATATAATTATTTTCTACGAGGACAAGGATTTTATATATTTTGTTGAGTCGAAGATAGAACAGAAGGCCGTTTGGACAAAAATATAAGCTTAATTATTGATACCTGAGAATCAAATTGCAATGAGATTAGTCAATCAAATTTGTAGGTGGATGGGATGATTATTTATAAAAAAATAAATGCTTGATATTCAATTAAGAGTAATGAATATCAAGCATGAATGCCATGAATTGCCCTGTTTTGAAACAGGATGGCCTTAAATAAAATTAAATTTTTGGGCCGGCGGCAACTAATTGCTTGCCAGCTTCATTATCAGTAAAACTTTCAAAGTTTTTAATGAATTTTGCAGCAAGGTTTTTGGCAGCCTCATCCCAATCTTCAGCTTTGTTCCATAAATTTCGCGGATTTAAGATATTACTGTCAACCCCTTTTACTGTTTTTGGAATATTTAATCCGAAGACCGGAATGGTTTCATAATCAACATTTTCTAAACTACCATCTAAGATGGCATCGATAATTTTACGGGTGGATGCCAGGTCAATTCGTTTCCCTTTTCCATAGGCTCCACCTATCCAGCCGGTGTTAACAAGATATGCTTCTGCACCATTTTGTTCCATACGTTTAATTAGTTCAGCAGCATATTTTGTTGGGTGAAGGAGCAGGAAAGCAGCACCAAAACAAGCTGAAAAACTTGGCTTGGGTTCTGTAATGCCTCTTTCTGTTCCGGCTACCTTTGCAGTATATCCGCTGAGGAAATGGTATTTTGTTTGGTCAGGTGTAAGTTTGGATACAGGAGGCAATACCCCAAAAGCATCGGCGGTTAGAAAAATAACCTTTTTGGCATGACCGGCTTTTGAAACAGGTTTAACAATATTATCAATATGATAGATTGGGTATGAAACCCTGGTATTTTCTGTTTTAGCATTGCTTTCGAAATCAATTTTACCTGTTTTCTCATCAAAAACAACGTTCTCCAATAATGCGTCCCTTCTAATGGCGTGATAAATATCCGGTTCTTTTTCTTCACTCAGGTCGATGCATTTTGCATAACAACCTCCTTCAAAATTAAAGATGCCATCGTCATCCCAACCGTGCTCATCATCTCCGATTAACGCCCGTTTTGGGTCGGCTGACAAGGTGGTTTTTCCTGTTCCTGAAAGTCCGAAAAATATAGCGGTATCTCCTTCTTTGCCTACATTTGCAGAACAATGCATGGCAGCAATTCCTTTTAATGGAAGGTAATAATTCATGATAGAGAAAAAGCCTTTCTTTATTTCTCCTCCATACCATGATCCGCCTACAACCGCTCTTTTTTGTTTAAGATTAAAAACCGCATAAACTTCACTGTTAAGGCCTTGCTCTTCCCATTTGGGGTTTGTTGTTTTACAGGCGTTGAGCATTACAAAGTCCGGTTTGAAGTCTTGCATTTCTTCTTCCGTAGGACGAATGAACATATTTTTAACGAAATGAGCCATCCATGCAACTTCCGTCACAATCCTGATTTTTAACCTCGTTTCTACATTTGCCCCGGCATAACCATCCTGAACATAAATGGTTTTTCCGGATAATTGTTTTGCACTGATATCATAAAGATAATCCCAGGTTTCTTCTGAAATCGGTTTATTATCAGATGCCAGACGTTGTGGATTTTTCCACCAGATGTTGTTTTCGGAAGTTTCTTCTTTAACAATATATTTATCTTTGGGTGAACGTCCGGTAAAAATGCCGGTATCAACAGTTACGGCACCTGTATCAGTAAGGTATCCTCTTTCATATCCCTGAAGCGAAGGGTCTGTTTCTTTTTGGAAAAGTTCCTCATACGAAAGATTGTGATATACTTTATTTATATCGGTCAATCCGTAACTTTTTAAGTCTTGCTTTAGTTTATCCACTTTGTTCATCTTTTGCGTTTATACTTGATTTTAGAAGATTTTAAAATTTTTAGTCAAAAAGGAAAGCAGCACAGCTGCTTTCCTTTTTACTATTTAACTTAAGTTGTTAATTTTGTTTAATTGCAGCCTGGGCAGCAGCCAAACGTGCAATTGGAACCCGGTATGGTGAGCAACTAACATAATTGAATCCTAATAAGTTACAGAATTCTACAGATGATGGTTCACCTCCATGTTCTCCACAAATTCCAATTTTAATATTACTACGGGTCTTTCTTCCTTTTTCAACCGCAATCCTTAACAACTGGCCAACACCTTCCTGATCCAGTACTTCAAAAGGATCATGTTTTAAGATCCCATTATTGATATAAACAGGCAGGAATTTACCGGCGTCATCCCTTGAATACCCAAAGGTCATCTGGGTCAGGTCATTTGTTCCAAAAGAGAAAAATTCGGCAGATTCGGCAATTTTATCAGCAGTTAAGGCTGCCCGTGGAATTTCGATCATCGTACCAACCAGGTATTCAATCCGTTCACCTCTTTCTTCAAATACCTTTTCTGCAACAGATCTTACGATTTCTTCCTGCATCACAAGTTCTTTTTTTGTTCCAATAAGGGGTACCATAATTTCAGGTTTTGCAACAATACCCCTGGCTTTTAAATTTAAAGCCGCCTCAATAATGGCCCTTGCCTGCATTTCAGTAATTTCAGGATAAGTGATTCCCAATCGGCAACCACGATGTCCGAGCATGGGGTTAAACTCAGCCAGTTCTTCAACTTTCTTTTGAACTGCTTCAACCGAAATACCCATCTGGTCGGCCATTTCTTTTTGATTTTCAGGCTCATGAGGAACAAATTCGTGCAATGGCGGATCGAGCAACCTTACAGTTACCGGCAAATCTTGCATTGCTTCAAATATCCCTTCGAAATCTTCTCTTTGAATAGGCAATAATTTTTCCAATGCTTTTCTTCTGCCTTGTTCATCGTTTGCCAGGATCATTTCCCTCATGGCGCGAATGCGGTCTCCTTCGAAAAACATATGTTCGGTGCGACAAAGACCAATACCCTGTGCTCCGAAATTACGTGCTACCTTTGAGTCGCGAGGAGTATCAGCATTGGTGCGT
>CAYNTB010000174.1:3842-5477 GCA_964399905.1 uncultured Bacteroidales bacterium
AGAAATGCACCTCCTAAAGCACCGTCAACAACACGATGGTCATATGAAAGTGAGAGAAACATTTTGTGACGGATTGCTATGACGTCCCCTGTTGGTGTTTCTGCGTACAAGCATTTTTGAATATTTATCGGATAAATCCATGATCTTTCCGAAATCACCACTTAATTCAGCGGCAATGGTTTTGATTTTCCCATCATACACTTCTCCGGTTGAACCATTCAGCGAAATCCAGTCGCCTTCTTTCAGGGTTTTTCCATGTGCAACAAGCGAACGGCTTTTATAATTAATGCTTAAGCTTCCTGCTCCTGAAACACAGCCTTTTCCCATTCCACATGCCACAACGGCTGCGTGAGAAGTCATTCCCCCGCGTGCGGTCAAAATCCCTTAACCAACGTTCATCCCTTTTAAATATACGGGCGAGGTTTCTATCCTTACTAAAATTACATCTTTCCCTTTCGCAACCCACTCTTCGGCTTCATCTGCATGAAATACGATTTGTCCGGTAGCGGCTCCAGGAGATGCCGGTAAACCTTTGGCAAGAACCGATGCTGATTTAATGGCATCTGCATCAAAAACGGGGTGAAGCAATTCATCCAGTTTGTTGGGTTCCAATCTTAAGAGGGCGGTTTTTTCATCTATTTTTCCTTCAGACAGCATATCCATTGCAATTTTTAGCATGGCCGCACCTGTTCTTTTTCCATTACGGGTCTGGAGCATCCATAATTTACCGTCCTGTATGGTAAATTCAAGATCCTGCATATCTGAATAATGGTCCTCGAGTTTTTGCTGGGTCAGCATTAATTCTTTGTAAATTGCCGGCATAGCTTCTTCCAAAGAAGGGAATTTAGTTTTTCTATCGTCTTCATTTACCCCTGCCAATACAGCCCATCTTTTAGAACCTTCGAGTGTAATTTGTTGTGGTGTCCGGATTCCGGCAACGACGTCTTCTCCCTGGGCATCAATTAAATATTCCCCATTGAAAATATCCTCACCTGTACCTGCATCTCTTGTAAAAGCAACACCGGTTCCTGAATTAGTTCCCATATTACCGAATACCATGGCCTGCACATTAACAGCCGTTCCCCATTCAGCGGGAATATTGTTTAACTGACGATAATAGATTGCACGCTCGTTCATCCAGCTATTAAATTGCTCCCATGGATCATCAGGAAACTTCTGACCGGTCTTATTCTGAACGGCCTCTTTAAACCTGCTTACCATTTCTTTCAAATCATCGGTGTTCAGATCTGTATCGTCTGTAACTCCTTTGGCTTCTTTCATTTCATCAATGATTTCCTCAAAAGGATCTATGTCTTCTTTATATTCAGGTTTCATTCCCATTACCACATCGCCATACATTTGTACAAATCGCCGGTACGAATCCCATGCAAATCGATGATTACCAGTTCGCTTGGCAATTCCTTCAACGGCCTGGTCGTT
Organism: uncultured Bacteroidales bacterium; assembly: GCA_964399905.1. Classification (GTDB taxonomy): domain Bacteria; phylum Bacteroidota; class Bacteroidia; order Bacteroidales. Next base: position 5,283 of record CAYNTB010000174.1, read on the forward strand.
TAAACCGAGATTGAGCACTGTATCCATCATCCCCGGCATTGACGCCCTTGCACCTGACCGAACAGAGACTAAACAGGGATTTTCTTTATCCCCAAATTAGGTTCCCATTATTTTTTCAATAAAATGTATGCCGTTTTCATTTTCTTTTTTGATTAATTCAACAGTTTGATCCTGTCCGATTTTATAATATTCATT
>CAYNTB010000175.1:0-2391 GCA_964399905.1 uncultured Bacteroidales bacterium
AAGCAAAAACATTATCCACCTATAAGGAAGCGGTTCAGATTAATTTGTCAAATGGGTTCAAATCAGAGGCCAATCTTCTTTAAGCTACACTGAACCTCAGTGGTATTGATTTTTGTATAACCGGTTTCCTCGATATATGATTGTCCTTCGGTCAGTACCCATTTTAGAAACATTTTTACCTCGGCTTTGGGTTCGCCAACTGAAATAAGTGACAAAGTTCGGCAAAGGTTGCGTGGAAATTTAAGGGCCCAGATGTTGCGTTGAAACTGCTCTAAACTATCTGCCATTTGCTCTTTCCAATCTATTCTGCCATTAAAATCCAGGTCGATTGGAAGAATTTGGATGCCCTCAATCATGGTTCCGCTTTCATGATCAAAGCAATAATTCAGATTGGCAAAGCCAATTCCATAAATATCTTCCTGAATTTGTTTGATCATATTTTCATCGCCTTCAAGTTTATTTCCGCTCAGTTCAGTTTGGGTGCAATTCAAAAAATTAGCGAAAACTTCTGCCGCTCCTGAATTGTCAGATCGTGTATAAACGTTGATATCGTTTGAAATTAATAATTTGGTGTACCTGCCCCATTTCAATTGTTGATCCGATGTAAATATTTCCAGGAGCTGGGCAGTATTTAATCCATTCTTCAACAATAGATTTAAGTAAGGATTATTAAAGTTAACCACCGGAACCACTGCATCGCGTGCAACAGATATTTTACAAATTGTATCCTTGATTTCTGCCGGGTTAATCTCTCTTGAAACCATTGCCAGATCAGCTGTTTTATTTAATATATCCAATATTCCCTGTCCGGTGCCGGATCCTTTTATTTCAATATTGATATCGGGATAAGATTGCCGAAACCCCTTGCTCCAGGTTTCAACTAGGGGGGATAGTGCGTAAGCACCTGAAATCACAATATTGCCACTTGTGATTTCGAGATCATTTTTTTGTTCTACAGATTCTGTTTTCTGATGAGCACATCCGGAAAGTAAGGCAATCAGAATAAGGCCGGAAATAAAATGTAAACTTTTCATAGGGCTTTGAATTTAAGTAGATAAACACATCAAAGTTACCTATATATAAACTGAAAGTCAATTAATTAATCTATGATTATGAACATATTATTCTGAAATTTGCAATAATTCAAACAAATACTTCCCCCTAATAGCCGGATTTGAATGGGTTCCGTGACCACTTGTCTGATCCGTGATTGGCAATAAAATATAACGTCCATTTTTTACCTTTTTAATTTCTTCGTCCAGGATTTTTAATTCAGGCGGATTGACCTGATCATCAGCTGAATTGATCGCGAAACAGGGTGCAATTATTTTCTCAAGATGAGGAGATGGATCATACTCTCGTGAGGCATCAAACTGATAAATCATATCGTTGGCATCCAGATTTCCATAATATCTTGCCACCAATTGATCAAACATTTTTTCTGAAAGCTCACGGGTAGGAGCCGCTTTTTGCCATTGCAGCGGACTGCTAACCATGAAGATTAATGCATGAACGGCGGCTGTTAATCCAAGTTTTGGCTGTTCCGTATATTCACCGCCTTTCCATTCCGGATCCATCATTATGGCATCAAGAATCATTTTCCGGTTCATTCGGTTGCGTCCGGCAATTTCCACGGGCAAACTTGCGAGCGGCATCAGTGCATCCATAAAATCCGGATAAGTATAGCCCCAAACCCAGCTGTTCATCCCTCCCATCGAAGTACCCATCACTAATCTTAAATGGTTAATAGTCAGATGTACGGGTATTAATTTATATTGAAGATGAACCATATCGTTATAGGTATATTTCGGAAATTTTAGATGTAAGCCATCGCTGGGTTTACTAGATTTTCCATGCCCGATGGCATCGGTAAGAATGATAAAATATTTGTCTGCATCCAGTAACTGACCGGGTCCGAACAATCCTCCGGCAAATCGATCGCTTAAAAAACCGGCACCACTTCCTGTTGTTCCGTGCATGATCAGCACGGCATTGGTCACCTGGCCTTTTTCATCTCTTTTTATTTCACCGATGGTTCGGTAATGAAGCTTTAAATTTTGTAACTCCTCCCCTTTTTCAAAGGTGAAGTTTTTGATCAGATAATCTCCTTCAATCGGCTCAGGATATGTTTCTTGACTAATCAGATTAAGACTTAGCAGGATTAAAGCAAGAATGCTAATACATACTTTTTTCATCTGTTTATTTTTGTTTTAGAATTTTCAGATACTACAGATTAAGTTTTCAATGTTTCATACATCACTCAAATATACGAAAACACAGGTAAAATCATTATTCAAACGATGTTCATGGCTAAACATCAATAAACATTAATCATTAATAATCTCTTCCACCCTCCCTACCTATCCATCCTCCATCTTAACCTTAATCCCA
>CAYNTB010000175.1:2401-5441 GCA_964399905.1 uncultured Bacteroidales bacterium
TCAAATATACGAAAACACAGGTAAAATCATTATTCAAACGATGTTCATGGCTAACATCAATTATCAATAATCAATAATCAATAATCATTAATAATCTCTTTCACCCTCCCAACCTGTCCATCCTCCAGCCTAACCTTAATTCCATGAGGATGATTTGGAGAATTGGTCAAAATATCTTTGACAATGCCTTCTGTCAACTTTCCGCTTCGTTGATCTTTTTTTAATACTATATTTACCCTTGATCCGATTTTGACCAGGTTTCGTATCGTTCCTTCCATCCTTTTTATCTAAATATATTCTGATAATTCGAGCCAGCGCGTTTCTTTTTCCTCAAGTAATTTCAGTATTTCGCTAATTCTGTCCGATGTATTTTTTAAAAACTCATAATCCGCTGTACCAGAATTCAATGCTTGTTCGAGTTTCTTTTTTTCTTCCTCTAATTTTGGTATTTCTTTTTCCAGCAAATCAAATTCTCTTTTTTCGTTGAAGCTAAGTTTGGTTTTATCCTGGGTTTTGGATGATTTGGGCTTGGCCTGACTGTTATCTTTATTTCTTTTCACCTGCTGTTCAGGCAATAAAACTTCATTCCTGTACTGCGTATAATTACCGGCAAAATCTTCAATCTCGCCATCATCTTTAAAAATAAACAAATGATCTACCAATTTATCCATGAAATACCGATCATGCGAAACCAAAACCAAACATCCCTTATAGGACAATAAAAATTCTTCTAATTTATTTAAGGTCAGCAAATCCAAATCATTGGTGGGTTCATCCAGAATCAAAAAGTTGGGATTTTTTATAAGTACCATCAATAAATACAATCGCCGCTTCTCGCCTCCGCTTAAAAAAGAAACCGGAGAATGCTGCATTTGTGCCCCGAACATAAAATGGTGCAAAAACTGGGAGGCCGTTAAACTCTTATCTTTGCCAAGCTGTATGACTTCTGCGGTTTCTTTAACAAGATCAAGCACATTCTGATCTTCATCAAATTTGATTCCTTCTTGTTTATAATAACCAAACTGAATGGTCTCACCTTTAATAACTGAGCCCGTATCAGGTTTCAAATTTTGGGTAATCAGATTTAAAAAAGTAGATTTTCCGCTCCCATTGTTACCAACAATACCGATTCGCTCTCCCTTTAAAAAAAGGTAATCAAAATTTTTGATCAAGCTAACACCATTGAATGCCTTGCTCAAATTTTTCAGCTCCACTATTTTTCCGCCAATTCGCTGACCTTCAATTTCCAGATTTATTTCCTGTTCGGCAATTTTGGTGTTTGCCCGTTCCTGGATTTTATAAAATGAATCAATGCGTGATTTCGACTTATGGGTTCTGGCCTTTGGCATACGTCTCATCCATTCCAGCTCCTTTCGCATCAGTTTCCTCGCCTTTTGTATTTCGGTATGTTCCACTTCTTCCCTGGCAGCAGATTGCTCCAGATAAAAACCATATCCGCCCTTGTGCATATAAATTTTTTCATTGGCCAGTTCAAATATGGAATTACAAATCCGATCCAAAAAGTATCTGTCGTGTGTAACCATTAAAAGGGTAATACTTGATTTCTCAAGGTATTTCTCGAGCCACTCGATCATCGAAATATCCAGATGGTTCGTTGGTTCGTCCAGGATCAAAAAATCAGGATTATCGAGCAATACCAGGGCCAATGCAAGCCTTTTTTGTTGTCCGCCCGATAATTCTCCAATATTCTGATCCAGATTTGATATTTGAAAAAGGTTGAGCAATTGTTCGAGCCTTCGCTCATAATCCCACGCCTGGTTCTGATCCATTAATGCAGAAGCCAGATCAAACTGTTTTTGGGTTTCTGAGCTCCAGTTCTTGCTTTGGTTATTTACTGCCTGCTCATAATTTCTGATGATCCTTAAAACCTCCGAATGTGTGCCACGGATATATTCATTGATGGTCATGGTTTTCTCAAAAGAGGGATCCTGTTCGAGATAGGCCCAGCGAACGTCAGGATTTATAACAAGTTTGCCCTGGCTGGCTTCATCCTTTCCTGCAATAATTTTTAAGATGGTGGATTTCCCACTTCCGTTAGGTGCAATTAGTGCAACTTTATCACCTTTGTCCAAACCGAAATTTAAATCACGGAACAGCTCCCGCTCTCCAAATTGCCTGCCTAATCCTTCTACCGATAATACATTCATTGAAAATAAATTGAATGCAAAGTTAAACTAAATGATCAATATCGATAGGATATAAATTCGATCCGGATCAATATTATCACATAAAACTTTTCAACCAAATAATCTCCAAAAATGCTTTTGTAACGGCAATGTCAGGCGCTCAATTGATCACTTCGCAATGAAGAAACAATTAAATTTTTAACAGGGGTGAATTCGGTTCGGATGATTTCCCATTTATTCGGGTATTTTCGAAACAAGGTCAATATTTTCGATTTATGATTCTTTAAGGCATCTGTAATCCCCGGAGCCTTCATCGGTTTATTGCAAGCCATACCAACATTGATGCCCGTAAGCTTTTCATTTTGACTCAGAACTATTTTTGCACCGTTTTCGAGTCGGTTCAGTAATGCAATTGTATTGGCATACTTTTGTTCAGTAAATGATTTTACCGGCATTTCATCAACTTCGGGTACTTCAAAATGTGACAAATTAATGTGCCAGTCATCGATATAACAAATCTCGGATTCTTGTTTCAGACTGATGTTTTCAGCATAAACAATGGCATTTTCGATTATTTTTGACAAATAATTTATGTTCCCTTTGAATGATTGGATTTTTTCGTAGGCCTGATCTGTGAGTAAATAGTTCTTTTTGTTTTTAACAGAGAGGGCGTAACAATATTGTTCCGCTAAATTTTTCAAGCCATTTCGATTTGTTAACTCACTCAGTTTGAGTAATTCTTTAAGTTGACGGTTTTCACTGATTAAGGCTTGTGTATCAGTATTGATCCGTTGGTGAATGTTACGGTTTTGCCTGTTGATCATCAAAAAAGAATTAAAAGCATGATACATATGATACTCAATGATTCCCTTTTGTACACCTTCTAACACTTT
>CAYNTB010000176.1:0-5434 GCA_964399905.1 uncultured Bacteroidales bacterium
TTAAGGCTTCACTGTTCACCCAGGCAGCATGGCCATCAACCCTTCGAAGTGAAACAGGGATATCAGGAAATGCTTCGTCCAGAATTTCTTTAGTGGGAAATTCTTTTACGGTCCAGTCGTTCTGATCCCAGCTTCTGCCGGTAAGCCATTCAGCGGGATGCGTTTCGCGAAATGCTTTTAAGATTTCAACAATTTGCTCCGGCGACTTTGTACCCCTTAAATCTGCATTGGTTTGAAGCCCCATGCCATAACCAAAAAAATGGGCATGTGCATCATTGAGGCCGGGATATACAAATTGCCCCACTCCATTTATACTTATATCAGCACTGTATTTATCAAGAATATCTTCGTCGCTGCCTACGGCCACAAATTTGCCATCTTTAATGGCAAAGGCCTGGGCAATGCTAAAATTTTGATCAACAGTATAAATTTTTGAGTTAAAGACAATCAGGTCGACACGTGTTTTCATTTGTGAACAAGACATTAAAATGGGTAAAAAAATAAGAATTGAGATCAACTTTTTCATTTCAATATAATTAGGGTTATGAAACAAATGTAGAAAATAAAGGCTGCAAAAAAAATTTATTTTCCTTGAAATCTACATCTATGATTTTTATATCTTTGTCTGGAAATCATTTTCATATAAAACATAAAGAGATGAAATTAACTCCGCGCATCAAATTTATTATTTCGGTTATATTTATAGGTGCATTTATGCGTTTGATCCCACACTGGCCAAACTTTACACCAATTGCAGCAATCGCACTTTTCGGAGGGGCTTCTCTTCAGAAAAAACATTTGGCTTTTGCCATCCCGCTCATCGCTATGTTTGTCAGTGATCTGATCATCGGTTTTCACAGTTATATGGCCGCCGTTTATATCAGTTTTGCCATTGTTGTTATGCTTGGCCGCGTTTTGGCTAACAGGGTCAATATAAAAACAGTTGCCATAACTTCCATTACGGCTTCTGTTATCTTTTTCCTGATCACTAATTTTGCTGCCTGGCTTGCCAGTCCGATCTATGCCAAGGATTTTGCCGGATTGATGCAGTCGTATGTGGCGGGACTTGCCTTTTTTAATGATGGTGCCTATGGAATTTCATTTTTTGTGAATGATATCATTTCCGGACTGGTATTCAACGGTGTCTTCTTCGGCAGCCTCTATTTTGCGCAGAAAAGAATTCCGGCAATTGCAAAAATATAATCCAAAAAAAATTAAAAAAGCCCCGGGAAACGGGGCTTTTTTTTATTCGAATAACTGATCATCTCTTTCTAGCAGTAATACTGAGTGTTGCGGGACAATAAAATATTTTTCACCGTCATACACAATTTCGATCGCACCCTTCTGCATAAAAATTGCCAAATCGCCCTCCCTGGCCTGTAATGGCACATATTTCACCTGTTCCTCTTTCGTTTTCCAGGGTTCGTCTGTTTCAGAAGACATCGGTATGGGATAACCCGGACCACATTTGATAATGTAACCAGTTTGAATTTCTTCCTTTTCTTTATATCCGGGAGGTAAAAACAATCCGCTTTTGGTTTTATTGCTCAGGGTTTTAGGTTTTATAAGCAGTCGGTCGCCGACCACGATCAAATTATCTATGTTTTTCTTTTGCTCCTGTTTCATCATAAATATCTTAATAGAAGTTAAAATTAAGAAAGATCATGTTTCAGCTATGCTACATTTGTAAAAAAAAGATAATTTTGTTTAAAATCTAACAATTCTACAGGATTAGCTATTGGATTCTTATTGATTTTGATCGTGTAAGTATAAAAAATAAAAACAACACCAATGAAATTTGTTTTCTTTAGAAGCCCGAAACCAAAACCTTTTGAATACAAACCACGCTATTATGATCCGGAAAAAGAAAAGCGCGAGCAAAGGCGCAAAGAACTCGGTTTGAGCGACGATGCCGATCACCGGTCATTTTTCAGGGGAGAATTAAAAAACCGATGGAAACGAGGTGGTGAAACGGACAAACGAAATACGCGGACAAGATCCATCATTTATCTGTTCATACTATTATTTGCAATTTATTACATTTTCTTCACTGATTTTGTACAAAAACTTGTTGACATTATAACTTTGAATTAATGCCGGATATTATCAGGTTACTTCCAGATGCAGTTGCAAATCAAATTGCAGCAGGTGAGGTTATTCAACGACCCGCTTCAGCGGTGAAAGAATTGCTCGAAAACGCCATTGATGCAGGGGCAACTGTAATCAAATTAATCATAAAAGATTCCGGTAAAAGTTTGATTCAGGTAATTGATAACGGTTGCGGAATGTCTGTTACCGATGCACGTATGGCATTTGAACGTCATGCAACCTCAAAAATCAGAGCTGCTTCAGATTTGTTTGCCATCCGAACCATGGGGTTCAGAGGTGAAGCCCTCGCCTCCATTGCCGCCATCGCCCATGTTGAAATGCGTACCCGCAGAGTGGAAGATGAACTTGGAACCCAGATTAATACAGAAGGTTCGAAGGTGATTGACCAGCAAGCTGTGCAGTGCCCGACCGGAACCAATATTGCGATAAAAAATTTATTTTTCAATGTGCCCGCAAGGAGGAATTTCCTGAAATCGAACCAGGTGGAAACCCGGCATATCATCGATGAATTCATCAGGGTGGCCATGGTTTATCCATCCATTACTTTTACTTTTCACCACAACGACAAGGCTATTTTTAATCTCAATAATTCAAATCTAAAGCAACGAATTTCTGCCTTGTTTGGTTCGCAATATTCCAACCGTCTGGTGCCGCTTGAAGTTTCATCTGAAAAATTAAAAATTTACGGTTTTATTGGAAAACCAGAATATGCCAGAAAAACGAGGGGCGAACAATTTTTTTTCGCCAACAACCGATTTATAAAACATCCATATTTGCATCACTCTGTGGATGCAGCTTTTGAAGAATTGTTGCCCAAAGATGCATTCCCTTCCTATTTCATTTTTATCGATATTGACCCCAAAGAAATCGACATTAATATTCATCCTTCAAAAACCGAAGTAAATTTTATCGACCATAAAACCTTATATGCCATGTTGCGATCAGCAGTACGGCAATCCCTGGGTAAATACAACATCACCCCTTCAATCGATTTTGAGGTTGAACAATCGCTGAATTTTCCGGATCCCCCACCGGGCAAACAGATAGGTCCCCCGCAAATAAAAATCAATAAAGACTATAACCCTTTTGATAAAAATAAATCCGCTGGAGATCATCATCGAAATTTTAGCAATCAAAAAAACTGGGAAAAAATTTTTGAGAAGCAGATTGAAGAAGAGACCCAATTGGATAAGTCGTTGCCACAAAGTTCAAGGCAGGCCGAAATTTATCAAACAAAAGAAACTTCCTCAAATTTTACCAATGAAAAAATATTTCAGTACAAGAACCGTTTCATTGTAACCGTGGTTGCTTCTGGCCTGATGCTCATTGATCAGAACAGGGCGCATGAGCGTATTTTATATGAAGATTATATGCAGGTTTTTGAAGGGCAACTATCGCATTCGCAGCAGGAATTGTTTCCTGAAACCCTTACTTTCAATGCTTCGGATGCAGCTATTATTGATGAAATAAAAGACGATCTGACAAGGCTGGGATTTATTATCAATGCACTGGGGAAAAATACCTATGTAATAACCGGACAACCGGCTGATTTAAAAGATTTCAGCATAAAGGACAGCATTGAAAATATTATTAATAATTATCAAAAAAACCTGAATGATTTGAACATGAACAAACGTTCGAATCTGGTGAGGGCATTGGCTGCCAATATGGCCGTAAAATCAGGGGTTTCACTCCAAAAGGAAGAAATGAACACCCTGGTCGATAAATTATTTGCCTGTAAAATACCTGATGTTTCACCTGGCGGCAAAGCAGTTTTTAGAGTAATTTCGCTTGATGAAATTGAAAAATTATTTAATTAAAACAATACCATATGAATTACCAGCAGTTTAGGCCAACCGGCTTCAGAATACTTACCCCGGTAGTAAAAAACCTTCTGATCCTGAACGGATTGTTTTTTCTGGCCACCATCACTTTCCAAAACACCTTCCGGATTGACCTGACCCGATATCTGGGATTACATTATATTTCATCTGAAAATTTCAGTCCTTTTCAATTTGTCAGCTATATGTTTATGCATGGCGGAATGGGGCATATTTTCTTTAATATGTTTGCCTTGTGGATGTTCGGAAAAACCCTTGAAGAAGTCTGGGGACCCAAAAGATTCCTCACTTATTATCTGGTAACAGGTATTGGGGCCGCTCTTATTCAGATGACGGTAACATTTTTCAGGATACAATCGGTTGAAGCCATGTTATCGGCAGAGCTGATCGAAACGGTTTACCGTGAAGGAAGCGGAATTCTGCACCGGGGCATGAATTATTCGAACGAAGCAATGGCCAAACTTAACCTGATGATCAACACGCCGACCGTGGGCGCATCGGGGGCTGTATTCGGACTATTGCTGGCTTTTGGAATGATGTTCCCGAATGCATTAATCTATTTATATTTTGCCATTCCAATTAAAGCCAAATGGTTTGTAATGATTTATGGTGCCATCGAATTATATTCAGGAATAGCCAATAACCCGGCCGATAATGTTGCACACTTTGCGCATCTGGGCGGAATGATATTTGGTTTCTTCCTGATCAAATACTGGAAACGAAATTAAAACAGAAATATGTATATCAGGAATAATCCTTTAGAAGAAATAAAATACTTCTTTAAAGAGCGTTCACTGCTTTCGCGATTAATATTGATCAACATCCTGGTCTTTATTTTTGTGAATATCCTTAATTTATTTTTGTGGTTGTTCCAGGCAGCTTCATCCCAAAGTATGATGGGTATTTCTTTTGCCCTTTATTGGTTTGCAGTTCCGGCCGATTTAAACGAATTGGTGTTAAAGCCATGGACCTTGTTCACCTATATGTTTTTGCAGGAAAACTTCTTCCACCTCTTATTTAATATGGTTATGCTGTATTTTGGTGGCAGGATATTTACCGAATACCTGAACAACCGTAAATTATTAAGTGTTTATATATGGGGCGGACTTTTTGGCGGATTGCTATATATTATATCGTACAATATTTTCCCTGTTTTTCATGAAGCAGTTTCATACTCAGTTGCCCTTGGTTCTTCGGCTTCCGTATTGGCCATCATGATTGCGATAGCCACCTATGTTCCGGAATACTACATTACACTTATTTTTATTGGACGGGTCAGGCTCAAACACCTGGCAATATTTTTCGTGATTATCGATCTTCTTAGTATTCAAGGAGGAAATGCCGGTGGACACATTGCTCATATTGGTGGGGCACTTTGGGGCTTTGTTTATATTTGGATGATAAAAAACGGAAACGCCATGAAATGGTTCAATTTTAAAATACCAAAGTTCTTCACTTATAAAAAACCGCGCAAATCCTATTCT
>CAYNTB010000177.1:0-5431 GCA_964399905.1 uncultured Bacteroidales bacterium
GGCAGTATGCCCGAAATCAGGGATGGGAAATTATTTAATGCGGGTTACCTGTGCCGAAGAGATGGTACGATTGATCGCTACGAAAAATTGCATGTAACGCCCGACGAATCGAAGGTATGGGGAATGCAGGGCGGAAATATCCTGAAAGCCTTTGATACCGATTGCGGCAAAATCGGCATTATTATTTGTTATGATGCAGAATTTCCGGAATTGAGCCGTTTGTTGGCAGATGAAGGCATGGATATTTTATTTGTTCCATTCCTGACAGACACCCAGAACGGATACTCCAGGGTTCGCAACTGTGCACAGGCCAGGGCCATTGAGAATGAATGCTATGTCGCCATTGCAGGCAGTGTAGGAAATTTGCCCAATGTGCACAATATGGACATACAGTTTGCACAATCGATGTTGTTCACCCCCTTCGATTTTGCATTGCCTACCAATGGAATCAAGGCAGAAGCTACACCGAATACGGAGATGATACTCATCGCAGATGTTGACATTGATATGCTCAGGGAATTGCACCAATTTGGCAGCGTTCGTAATTTAAGAGACCGAAGAAAAGATATTTTTGAATTAAATAAGAACATTTAATTTCAGCCTGAATTCAATCCTCGTTATACAGATCGGTATACTCGATTTTGTAAAATTTACATGCGCTCCGGAACCTGAATCCCTATGAGTTGCATGCCTGATTTTATGATCCTGCTCACAAAGGCAGATAATTGCAATCGGAAGATGATCTTCTGAGGGTCACTTTCCTTAAAAATGGGGATTTCCTGATAAAACTGGTTGTATTCTTTTACGAGCTCGTAGACATAATTTGCCAGCATGGCCGGACTTAAATTGGCCGCTGCCATATCGATCACAGAAGGATAATCGTATAAAGAATGTAGAATACGAATCTCTTTTGCATCCAATGCAAATTGATAATTCACAGAAGCATACAAATCATAACCCTCGGCTTCAGCCTTACGCAATAAAGATTTGATTCGCGCATGTGTATATTGGATAAATGGTCCGGTATTTCCTGTAAAATCAACCGATTCTTCAGGATTGAACATCATATTCTTTTTAGGGTCAATTTTAAGGATAAAGTATTTAAGCGCACCCAGGCCAACCATTTCAAACAATTCCGAAGCTTCATCCTCATTAAAGTCTTCAATTTTTCCGAGTTCGGTGGTTAATTTTTTAGCCGTTTGATGCATTTCTTCCATCAGCTCATCGGCATCAACAACTGTTCCTTCCCTACTCTTCATTTTACCATGTGGCAGTTCCACCATTCCATAGGACAAATGGCGAATCCGTTCGGCCCATTCAAAACCCAGTTTTTTAAGGATTATTTCCAAAACTTCAAAATGATAATTCTGTTCATTGCCCACGACATAAATAAGCTTGCCGGCCTGATAATCATCGATTCTCAACTTGGCCGTTCCCAAATCCTGGGTCATATAAACAGAGGTACCATCGGCCCTCAACAATAATTTTTCATCCAGTCCTTCTTTGCTCAGATCTGCCCAAACCGATCCATTTTCTTTCTTAAATAAAAGCCCTTTTTCCAGTCCTTCTTCAACCAGTGCTTTCCCAAGCAAATAGGTTTCCGATTCATAATAAATCTTATCAAAATCAATCCCCATTCGCCGGTATGTTTTGTCAAAACCTGAATACACCCAATTGTTCATTCGTTCCCAAAGCTCCCTGATTTGCGGGTCGCCCTGCTCCCATTTCTGCAACATTTGCTGTGCTTCAATAATCAGCGGAGATTCTTTTTCCGCTCTTTCCGGCTCCAGTCCTTTTTCAATCAATTTTTTAATTTCAGCTTTATTTTTTTGATCGAACATTACATAAAAGTCGCCTACCAGTTTATCGCCCTTCTTTCCGGCACTTTCGGGTGTAGCCTCATTGCCCCATTTTTGCCATGCCAGCATTGATTTGCAGATATGAATTCCCCGGTCGTTTACCAGGTTTACTTTCTTCACCTGATAACCTGCGGCCTCTAAAATCGAGGCGACTGCAAAGCCCAGCAAATTATTTCGGACATGTCCCAGATGCAATGGTTTATTTGTATTTGGAGAAGAATATTCAATCACCATAGGTTCCGAATCCCGATGTTCCAATCTGCCAAATTCATTATTCGCAAAATTTGAACGGAGAAAATCTGTCCAGTAAAAATCTGCGATGGTCAGGTTCAGGAACCCCTTAACAACATTATATCCAACAACCTCCTTTAATTCTTTTTGGAGATAATCGCCCAATATTTGTGCGGTATCAACCGGAGGTTTCCCTGAAATTTTAAGCAATGGAAACACCACCACTGTTAGGTTGCCATCAAATTCCCTTCGGGTCTTCTGTACTTGAATCTGCTGATCTTCAGCTTTTTTTCCGAATTGTTCAAGACAGGCTTTCGCTACGCCCTGTTTAATATTCTGTTCTATCATTCTCATATTATCTTACGTTTGCAAAAGTAAGTCAATTCCGATTAAGTTTCAATTCAAAAAAAATCCGAAGCAACGCAACCAAATCACTTCATTTGCATCATTGTATTATGTGTTAAAAAATTAATCCCGTATTTATGAAAAAATTATGTGTTTTTCTGGTATTGCTTTTTGTTTCAAATATGATGCTGGCGCAGGAAGCAGACGAGCCTAAATCCTTTTCCCACAAAGGCTTTTATAATTCAACCAATTTTGGTTTACTGATTGGTTCCACCAATAATCAAAGTAAGGCCCCATTTTCGTTTATGATGATCAATGGATATGGGATCACCGATCAGTTTGCCCTGGGATTCGGTATAGGTTCAGAATTTTTGAACGAAAGTTACCTGCCGCTGGTATTGGATACGCGCTATTATCTCCGCCAGGAAAAACTTTCACCCTTCGTATTTGTACAGGGTGGTTATGCATTCCCCATGGATAAAGAGGTAGAGGGCTATTATCTGGCATACAGTTCGTATTATTCGTCTTCGTCCTTCTGGCCGGGATACAACATATTAAATCCCAATGGCGGCTGGATGATTAATCCGGGAGTTGGGATCAAAGCCATGTTTGGCCAAAGCCTCGGAATGACCTTCACAATTGCATATCGATTTCAGCGGCTGACTTACGACAGACAAGAACCGGATCCGGACAGGGTACTGGAAGTTGAGATGAACCGCCTTGAAGTGAAGGTTGGAATATTTTTTAAATAATCTTTAAATACGTAATGAGATGAAAAAACACCTGATATATATCATGATCCTTGTGGCATTGATCATGAATGCTTGCACAGACAAGATCACCGAAATTTTTGTTGCCAACAGCCCTGTTTATATGAGTTATGAGGAATTGCGTTCTTCTATAAAACAGGTAGCGGCGCAGGATTTGATCAAACCCGGAAAAATGTATTTTAAAGATAATTACATATTCATTGTCGAACAGATGAAAGGGATCCACATTATTGATAATTCAAATCCTTCGGCCCCTCAAAATATCAGCTTTATTGAAATACCGGGAGCCGTTGATATCGCCATAAAAGGAACCGTATTATATGCCGACAGTTATGTTGACCTGGTGGCCCTTGATCTTTCAAACCTGAATAATATCAGCGAAATACATCGTTTAGAAAACATCCTGCCCTACATCATACCGCCTTATAACGAAGATTACCCCCTGGCCCGGATCGATGAAGATAAAGGAGTTATAATTGACTGGGAAATCAAAAAAGTTAAACAAAGTCCTGAACATTATTATTATCCCATGTTTCGTGAGGGTATTGCAATGGACATGGCCAATTATGCAGGGGGTGTCAGCAGCAATGGTACCGGTGTCGGAGGCTCTATGGCACGTTTTGGAATTTCCGAAAATACGCTGTACATCGTTGATGAATCTTCCTTACACATTTTTAATATATCAAATCCTTCTTTAGTAGTGGATGTAAAAACCACAGGTATCGGTTGGGGCATTGAAACCATGTTTATCCTTGGAAATAAAATGTTTTTAGGCACCCAAAGCGGGATGCTGATTTATGATATTTCCGTACCGGTTTCGCCCATGTATATTTCACAATTCTGGCATGTTACAAGTTGTGACCCTGTTGTAGTTCAGGATACGCTGGCTTTTGTGACCCTGAGAGGTGGAAGCGCATGTTGGAACAACAGTGTAAATGAGCTGGATGTTATTTCAATAAACAATATCAGCGACCCATATTTAATAAGGGCCTATCCGATGGTCGGGCCTTATGGTTTAGGCATTGACGGCAATCTGCTGTTTGTCTGTGATGGAGATGCAGGTTTAAAGGTTTACGACATCTCCGACCCGCTTACCATTAACGAAAAGCAAGTTGCCCATTTCCCTGACATATTTGCTTATGATGTAATTCCGCTAAATGGTAACCTGCTTCTGATTGGTGAAGACGGCTTCTATCAGTACACCTATACCGGATCCAATATACAGTTCCTAAGCAAAATAGATATACAATCAAATTAAAATTAATGAAAGTCTTTTATCAGGAATATTTAAATAATTAAGCTTATGATTATCTTTGAAGTTCTTTGGCAATGTTGAAATTTAAAGGGTGGATAGAGACAGCTTATCTGAGATCATAAATGCGAGCAAGCAAGGCAAAAGGTTGGCTCAGCAGCAGTTATACAATACCTTTTCAGGTAAGATGTATGCGCTGTGTCTGTATTATTCAAAAAACAAGGATGATGCCGAAGATCTCCTGCACAATGGTTTTATCAAGGTATTTCAAAAAATAGGGCAGTTTAAGGGTGATGGGCCTTTTGAAGCCTGGATCAGAAAAATTTTTATGAATACAGCACTTGAAGCATTTCGTAAAAAAAACAAGCCTGTTTCATTAAATGATGAAATTGAATATTCAAATTTTAATATTGAAGCAGATGTACTTGGTCAGCTTTCGAGCAATGAAATCATTCAACTCATTCAGGAATTGTCGCCTGCTTACCGGATGACTTTCAACTTATATGCCATTGAAGGATACTCACATAAAGAAATTAGCGAAATGTTGGGAATTTCAGAAGGAACCTCAAAGTCGAATCTGTCGAGGGCAAGATATATTTTACAAAAAAAAGTGACGGATCAGTATAAATCCGCCGATCGAAAAATAAAATGAAGCAGGACGAGAATCATATAGATCAGTTCTTCCGTCAGCGTATAGAAAATGCTGAAGTGAAAGCTCCCGAGGGGGCCTGGAACCAGATTGCCCGTTCGCTGGACAACCAAAAAAAGAGAAGAATCATATACTTCAGAAGATGGTTGGCCGCTGCGGCTTCGGTTCTTTTACTTTTATCAATAGGTTTTGGATATCTGATCAGGAACAATGGCCCACAAACACCGGATATTCAGAATCATTTTAATGAACCAGGCAGCACTCAAACAGATTCATCATCAATCATCAACATTGGTAGCTTTGATAAATCTTCCTCCGACATTGT
>CAYNTB010000178.1:0-280 GCA_964399905.1 uncultured Bacteroidales bacterium
ACACTGATGCATAAATTACTAAAGATCAGGGTACGGCCATATTATATTTATCAATGCGATCCCATACCAGGATCATCTCATTTCCGCACACCTGTAAGTAAAGGACTCGAAATCATAAGAGGAATTAGGGGCTTTACCAGTGGATATGCAACACCGCACTACGTTATTGATGCACCCGGCGGTGGAGGTAAAATACCACTTTTGCCTGAATATTACCAGGGACATGATGGTGATTATGTGGTATTAAAAAATTATGAAGGGAATACCTTTAAATATTATG
>CAYNTB010000178.1:290-5421 GCA_964399905.1 uncultured Bacteroidales bacterium
TCCCATAAAATGACCATTTTTAAAATTCGAAAGATAACAGACTCATATCTTCCGGCTAACAAATCTGCGCTTGAGCAGGTATTCACAATTTTAAGAATCCACTTTCCAACTGTTAAAGAAACAAAAATTGTTGAGATTGTGGAGCAAATGAAGGATCCGCTGAAATATAAATTTACTTCGGATCTATTTGTTGCAGAGGATGGCCGATCCAATGTAAAAGGCTTTGCCATCATGTTTTATTTTCCGGACAAAAATTTTTGTTTCCTCGATTACATCGCGGTAAAACCAGGGAGGATTTCATCGGGTGTTGGTGGTTCAATTTATGAAAGGATCAGGGAAGAAGCTGAAATGCTGAAAGCGATTGGTATTTTCATGGAATGCCTGCCAGACGATCCCTTAATGTGTAAAGACAAAACCACAATTCAGCAAAATAAATCGAGGCTTGCTTTTTATGAACGCTATGGGGCAAGGCCCGTAATCGGAACAAAATATGAAAGCCCGGTTGAACCCGACGATGATTGCGCCCCTTATCTCGTTTTTGACGACCTGGGCAACGACATCCGGCTTTCTGCGAACCAGGCAAAAAAGATTATTCGCGCCATTCTCGAAAGAAAGTACCCTGAATATTGTCCGGAGAAATACATTAAAATGGTTCTTACGTCGGTTAAAGATGACCCGATTAAACTCAGGGATTATAAATATACCTTTAAAGACAGGCCGCATGTCAATTCTTATGCACTGAAGGACGAAATTGCGCTGATTATGAATGATGCGCATGACATTCATCATGTGAAAGAAGTGGGCTACATCGAATCGCCGGTGAGGATCAAAAGTATTTTGAAGGAAATAGAAAAGTTAAACGCATTTAAAATTAAGCCCGCCAGGGGATTTTCAAATAAATATATCACGCAAATCCACAATACAAAGTATTACAATTATTTTAAATCGGTTTGCGATAAAATTCCTGAAGGCAAATCAATATACCCTTATATTTTCCCGGTGCGAAATGCCATGCGCCCGCCTCATGATTTATCGGTATTGGCGGGTTATTACTGTATCGACACCTTTACACCTCTTAACAAAAACGCATTTTTGGCCGCCCGTTCGGGCGTAAATACAACACTGACCGGTGCTGAACTTTTATTGGAAGGTTATCATACGGCCTATGCACTGATCAGGCCTCCCGGCCATCATGCCGAGAAAGATGTTTTTGGAGGGTTTTGTTATTTTAACAATGCTTCAATCGCGGCCAACTTTTTATCGAAATACGGTAAAATTGCCATCCTCGATATTGATTATCACCATGGCAACGGGCATCAGCAAATCTTTTACGATCGTAAAGACGTGCTGACCATTTCTATTCATGGAAATCCATCATTCGCTTATCCTTACTTCGCCGGCTTCGCTGATGAAAAAGGAAGCGGAGAAGGCCTTGGATTCAATATTAATTATCCATTAAAAGAAACACTAACAGGAGAGGAATATCTGCTTGCGCTCCGAAAAGCCATTAAAGACATCAAGAATTTTGACCCTGAATATTTAATTGTGAGCCTGGGTTTCGACCCGGCCAAAGGCGACCCCACCGGTACATGGTCACTAAAAGCAGGTGATTTTAAAAACAACGGGGCCGAGCTGGGCAAATTACCCCTCCCCATCCTTTTTGTGCAGGAAGGCGGATATAAAAACCGAACGCTGGGAATTAATGCCAGAAATTTTTTCGATGGATATTTATCAACCAAGATATTAAAAAAACATGCATAAACTTAAAATAGGGTTAACCTATGATCTGCGTTCTGAATACCTGAAATTGGGGTATTCGTTGGAAGAAACCGCAGAATTTGACAAAGAAAGTACCATTGAAGGAATCGAGCAAGCCATCAATAAAGCGGGATATGAAACCGAGCGAATCGGCAATGTTTTTAACCTCATCGCTGAACTACAAAAAGGTAAAAAATGGGATTTGGTTTTCAATATTGCAGAAGGCTTGTTCGGGGATGGACGCGAATCCCTGGTACCGGCATTGCTCGATAACTATAAAATTCCTTATGTTTTTTCTGGACCCGTAACATTGGGCATTAGCCTCAATAAAGCGTTCGCCAAACAGATAATCAGGGATCGGGGTGTGAACACACCTCCTTTTCATGTGGTATCGCGGATGGAAGACCTCAAAGATGTTCATCTTGAATAACCACTTTTTGCAAAACCCATTCCAGAAGGTACCGGTAAAGGAATTGATGCATCTTCAAATATTAAGAATTCGGCAGAACTGAAACAGGTATGCAATCACTTATTAAGCAAATTTAATCAGGCTGTTTTGGTTGAAGAATTTTTGCCCGGCAGGGAATTTACCGTTGGGGTTCTGGGCAGTGGGAAAGAAGCCTTTGTTCCGGGTGCCATGGAAATTGTAGCGAGGCAGAAAGGCGAACACATTTATTCTTACGACACCAAAGAAAATTATGAAGAGCTGGTTGATTATGTAAAGGTTGATGGCGAATTATTTGAAGAATGTAAACGTATCGCCCTCGGTGCCTGGCAGGCATTGAATTGTCTGGATGGTGGCCGCGTTGATGTAAGAATGGATCGCTATGGCAAATTAAGCTTTATTGAAGTAAACCCGCTTGCCGGATTAAATCCGATCAGTTCCGATCTTCCAATTTTATGTCGGCTCAACAATTTTTCCTATCAGGAAATTATTGAAGAAATATTAAAATCAGCCATTAAAAGGCATTTTGGATCATGAGAAAAAAAATCCTGATTTTACATAATGAAGTTTTAACAAACAATCCTGATGAACTGGATGTGATGAACCAGGTTGCGCTTGTAAAAGAGGCGTGTAATAAATTGGGGCATCAGGCAAAAAGCAGCAGCATTGGGAATAATATGCTTGATGATTTTGAATCAGCCATCAGCGATAAACCAGATATAATATTCAACCTGGTTGAAGCCGGTTGGGGAAAAGGTGAACTCATTTATGTGGTACCCGGACTGATCAATGCATATAAAATACCTTATACCGGAGTTCCGCTTGATGCACTTTTTATCACTACGAACAAAGTGTTAGCAAAAAAATATATGCAGCTAAACGGCCTGCCAACGGCCCCTTTCTTTTCAATTAATGAAATTGAAAAATTAGATACTGCAAAGCAATATATCGTAAAACCGATTTGGGAGGAAGCATCCGTAGGAATTACTGCAAATAGCATTTTCAGGGCCTCGGATAAAAACAAAACCACTCAGATAAAGCAATTGCCTGCTCCTCATTATTTTATTGAAGAATTTATTGATGGCAGGGAATTCAACATCAGCATATTGGCCTCAGATAAGGGTTGTGAAGTATTGCCCCCTGCCGAATTGATTTTTGACACCTATTTTAAGGATAAGCCCAAAATTGTAGGCTACGATGCAAAGTGGAATGAAAACAGTCCGGAATATAAGAATACAAACAGGGCATTTGGAACTATTGAAAATAAGCCTGCGCTAAAGGACAAACTCACGGGTATTTGCAAAAAAACATGGGAAGTTTTTAATTTAAAAGGTTATGCCCGTATCGATTTCCGCCTCGACGAAAGTGAAAACATCTTTATATTAGAGATTAACGGCAATCCATGCATTGCCCCTGATAGTGGTTTTATTGCGGCCCTGCAATATGCAGGCTATTCCAAGCAGGATGCCATCGAGCGGATTTTAAATGATTTAAACTAATAATATGGAATTCAGGAGAACACTAAAAGATAGCGACCTGATCGCGATCAGGGAAATACTAAACTCAAGCGGTTTTTTCTACGACTTTGAAGTGGATGTCGCCCTCGAATTGGCAGCGGAAAACTTAAAATTCGGCGAAGATAAAAGCGGTTATATTTTTCTTCTGGTTGATATTGATAACAAGCCCGTGGCCTATGCCTGTTACGGAAAAAACCCCAGCACTTTTGACAGCTTTGACCTTTACTGGATTGCGGTTCACAAAGACTATAATGGAAAAGGAATCGGAAAAAAAATGGTAGCAGAGATTGAAAAAGACGTTGCCCGCCTAGCGGGAAAAAGATTATGGATCGAAACTTCTTCACGTGCATTGTACGAACCTACCAGACAATTCTATCTTCACATTGGATATCAGCTTATTGCAGAGCTTCCCGACTATTACACAGAAAATGACTCAAAATGTGTTTATTTAAAGAAGATTTTATAAGTTAAGACTGTCTCAACAATTAGAATTTAACAATTTATTGTCAGTTCGAGCCTCCTCCAAAGTCGGATAAATGTCAAGAACTGCAAGCGCAAGGATGTCCACATTTCGACAGGCTCAATGTGATCGCAGTTAATTGTTTGAATATGCTTACATAGTTGGTTGAAATGAGCCAACTGATGTCAGTTCGAGCTTCCGCCAAAGGCGGATAAATGTCGAGAACTAATTTTTATCTAAAAAATAAAGCGGGTTCTTGCCCACACTCTTTGACGGGACATAACCTGATAAAAAATCTCAATCAAATAAAAATGATGGATCCATCAAATTTTCAGGTTTGTTCTCATCAAACCAGTTCCCACCCAAATATTTTACATGAACCGTAATGGGGTTATTTTTCCAGCATTCGAGGTGCAACATGGAATTTTTGCCATTTTTTAATTTTTGCACATAAACCGGATCATCGGGGCCTATCTTCGCTCCATCCAGCACCTGCCCCACCCTCGCAATGGGCTGGCCTTTTTTGACCAGATCGCCTACCTTGAGTTCAGGCTCTTGTATTTCGCCATATTTAATATAGAAATCCTTGCTTTTAACGACCATTTGATAGGTAATATTCCAGTAATGCCTGTAATCGGGATGGGTCATTATTTCAATGGCAATAACTTCTCCGTCGGCCAACGCAAATATTTCTTCGCCTAAGGTGGCATATAAATCAATTCCGCAATGATGTCGGTCGCCACGGTCTTCCCAAAAAGAGCCCTGTCCGGAAACAGGGAACTTTGTAATTTTTTTTAGAGGATTGTTCATTTAATTGTCTATTAGGGATGCCTTCCCTGTTATGGGGAAGGCTTCCCAGGTGGTCTATTCTATAATTGCATTAAATAAGAACTTAAAAGTGCCATCCGTCTGGTCACGGTGCTGCGTTCTAAAACCGATCAGCACAATCTG
>CAYNTB010000179.1:0-5406 GCA_964399905.1 uncultured Bacteroidales bacterium
TGATTTCTTTTGTAATTGCAGTTCCGATTTGTTATGGGGGGCTTACAAGCTTGCTCGATACTTTTAGTATGCGTATGAATCTGGGTGCAGCAATATTTATTTTACCTCTATTGATTACGCTATTTATCGCTGGCAGCACGATCTGGGTTTTGGTATATGATGCTGCCCGCAAAAATCCGGTGGATACTTTGAAATACGAATAGCAAAGTTTTGGAGTGATTACTAAAAAAAACAGGAAGTAAAAAATAAGCTCCTGTTTATTTGGGTATGACTTACAGTTGAAAGCTGCAATCAATTATATGAGATTTATGGGTTAAAGGTGAAATCACGCTTTTAACGATAAAACCGAATCCTATTAAATTACATTAAGACAAAACTATGGATAGCATCTCTTATTTAGATCTCAATCTCTTTGGTTGTTTCCATATCATATTTGTTAATCATATAATCAATATATTCAGGGATTTTGGAGCCTAGATAATAGGGCAAATTCATCAATAAGTATGGTTTTCCTGCTGGTGTTTTGTGCCTCTCTATAATATACTCACCTGCATACAATCGTATAGCATAATGCTGATTTGTTCTGTCAATGAACTGATGCAGAGACTTTAATTTTCCCTGTGCACCAGACTTGACTTCTATCGGAATTAGATATTTTCCATATCTATATATCAGATCGACTTCAGAGCCAGCACCTTTCTTATCGCGAACCCAGAAATGTGGAATAAATACACTTTTATTATGAATTGAAATTAGTTCCTGACATATTAGGTGGTGTATTATCTTTCCCCTATAATAATCATTTAGATCTCTCACCATTATCATATTTCCTTGTAAACTCAATATATTATTTAACATTCCAGTATCTAAAAACTGCAATCGAGGGCTTTTCTTAAAGTCTGATTCTAATGGAGGAGATAAGCTTGTGGTAGGATAAATGAGTTGAATTATTCTAGCTAAATTCAACGATCGAAATGCTTCTCCTACTTCTCGTGAACGATAATTTGAATTTCCAAATCTTTCAAATTTTATTCTATCGATATTATTTGGTGCGACTTCAACGATATAGCGTATGACTTTTTTTTCAGTATCATTCTTGCAATATTTTTCGATATCATCCTTATATGACTGCCACAGCCCATTGTATGTATCAGATAATCTAGCTATATTCTTATCCTGAATATATTGGTTAACTATTTCCGGCATGCCTCCAACAATTGCGTACTCATGAAACAAATTAAGCAGTACGCTATGGGCATAGTCTGGTATCGGTGTATCTTGCAATGAATCTATGGCACTAGGATGTTTTATTGCTCCTAGATACTCTTCAAAATTAACAGGGTGGAGATATAAATGTTCTACTCTACCCACAGGATAGCTTGGAACCTTTTTTAATGCAAATTCTAATAAGGAACCAGCTGCGACAACATACAATTCAGGTTTCTCTTCATAAAAATACCTTAATAATTGAATTGCTTTTGTTGATTCTTGAATTTCATCCAAAAAAAGTAAGGTGGGCTTATCACTTGGAGAAATATTTTTTAGTAAATAAGCAGCATTCAATATTTTATTAATATCGTCTGTTTTAAACAAATCGCGATCATCTGCTCTCTCAAGATTAAGCTCAACATAATTACCAAATTCTTTGGCAAACTGTCTTATTAAAGTGGTTTTACCAACTTGTCTTGCCCCTCGTATTATTAATGGTTTTCTATTACTAGTTTCCTTCCATTTCAAGAGCTCCTTATATGCCATTCGTTGTATTTTCATATATTGTTATTTATCATGCAATTACAAATATAAATATTATTTTGTAATAAAGACAGGGTAGTTATTAACAATATTTGTAACAAAGGCGGCTCAATTAATATTAATTTTTGTAATAAAGACAGTGTAAGCTGAGGTGCCAAATGCATTTGTAATTCTCGCAAAGATTATAGAATAATTAAAGATAGACTTACTTGGGGTAATCTCTGATACTGAATAGGGTACAAAAAAGGGAGTTAAATAATGATGATACTTATGCGGAAGGTTCGAGTATGGATCCGATTGAAAGAGAACAAACTTCTATTCTATTAAAGGACAAACTTATTGATTTACAACAACAAATACCCCATTTCAAAACATGGCCGAAGCAGGAATTCCCAATGCTGGAAAAGCTTTTGGAATATCACAGGAAGACGAATAGAGCGACCAAAAAGAAGATACTTGGTTATCCGTTTTTAAAAAGATTTGTTTTGGAAAATGAAAAAAATGCAACCGGTAATTTCATCAAACATGTTCAACTGATTATGAGAATTGGTAAGGGTTTGGGCCAATCATAGAAAAAGAGAAGTCAAAAATAAGCTCTTGTTTATCTGGGTAAGCCAAACAGCTGACAGTTGCATCCTTGGTGCCTTCACATTTTAAATTCATGTCTTACCCAAAATGATCAGGATTTGGAAAGATTCTGTCAATAATTAATTCCTCGACTTCTTAATTATTCTATCGGCTGCCAATTTGCCCGTAAGAATAGACATGGGCACTCCGGCCGGGCTAAATGCCCATTGGCCAGCCTGATATATCGATTGAATTGGAGTAAGTGTTGAGCGGTCGGAATATTGCATTTTATGCACTACGGGTATGGATTTTTCAAACGACCATCCGGTGATGGCACCTTCAGAACTTCCAACCCTGTTTTTTATGCTGAGTGGAGAAAATGAAAATTGCCCGATAACTTTTGTCTTTAGCATTGGATAGATTGAATTTGCTAGCACCTCAATCATCCTACTTTCCAGTTCCGTTTTAAATTCCTTGTACCAGCCGCTTTTTTCAACCTTTTCAAATAAATCATACGCTGCAAGCAAACTGACAATCATTCCTGTTTTCCCGGGAGGCACCAAACTGGGGTCTTTTAATCCCGGAATAGAAATTTCATAAGTATTTAGTTTGGTAAATTTATCCAACCAAAGCATAAGTGCGTCTTTTGTTATATTCTCCCAATCATCAAGCAATATATTAAGTTCGTTCCAATGCGTTTCGCCCAATCCGACTTTTGAAGGGGTATAAAAAAAGTGACCATGCGCAATTTCCCGAAAATGCTCCAAAGGCTCATCCACTTCCAGATATAAACTAAAAACCGAATCTCCACCCCGACGTTCCATCATTTTTGATTTCATCTTTTCAAAATCTTCGATGGTTTTGTGCGACAATCCTTCAGTATTGGTAATCCTATAAAATGTTTTTAAATCTGCCGCCCATATAAGTTTGTCGTATGCGTACAATTCACTTTTATCATCTTTTACAATACATTTGTGGGCAAGGATATTCGCAACTTCAGTTTGCGTAATTATTTCACCATCAAATTCTTTTATTTTATTTTCAAGCACTTCGGCCAGTTTTCCAACACCCCCAACCGGATAAAAATAATCGAGATATAATGAAAAGTAACTGAGCGCAAAAAAAGCCGGAGTGTTTTTAAAGAAATGCTGAGAAATAACATCAACAAGCGAAGGATTTGAGATGATTGTTTTTAGGTAATCTTCAATCGGCATATTCATCCGGTTGATTTTACCAATTGTGAAAATAAATTTAGGGAGCCATGGCAACAGTTTTTTGAAAACAAAAACCCGGTCGCGTTTTAAATCTTTAAACACAGGATTCTCGATACCGTAAAGCACATCCATGTGCTTCATTATTTTTCTAATAATTTTAAGGAGCTCGTCAATATCTGCTTTACTTTCCGGAAATAATTTAATCAGAAGATTTTTGTAATCTGTTAAGCTGCTGATGTCTTTTATATGTACTATTTCGTTTTCAACACCAACTGAAACATAGCTTTTTACAACTTCAAGCTGAATTCCCAAATCCTTTAACATTGGGAAAATAATACCTGCATCTTCCAATGCTCTGACTCCGGCTTCAAACTGAAATCCATCTCGCTTAAAGGTGTTTACTAAGCCCCCTAATTCTTTATTTTTTTCAATAAGCAGTACTTTTTGCCCGGCCCTTGCCAAATATGCTGTAGAAGTTAATCCGGCAATACCGCCTCCAACTACAATGCTATCGTATTTCTTTATACTCATTTTTGATTTTTTAAATCTAATTAAGTTGAGAAAGCTGTCAAATTAATCAATATTAAGTTTGCTTAGTTCGAGGCTTTTCACCCAGAGTTCTTTGGCTACTTCATAATCCAAAGCAGGCGGTGCAGGTTCTTCTTCAGTCGTTAAGTTGAAGAATTTACCGCTAACGCCATCAATATTTTGAGAAACTCCAAGATAGTATATCGCTTCGGCAGATATATCAGCCGACTTTAATGTTTTATCGAAAAAATTGCGCTTAAACCATCTGTAAACAGGGCCGTTTTCCTGGCCGGTTTCCGTTTTAACAGCACCCGGATGCATCGCATTGATGCTTATATCGTAATTTTGAAATTGCTCCTTAAAAATGAGCATCGACAGTAATTGTGCTAATTTTGCTGAACCATAGCTTTTAAGTCCTGAATATCTTCCTTTTTCCCAATTCAAATTATCTAGTTTTAAGCCCCAGGCCGCAAAACGGTGTCCTTCCGAATTAACAAGTATGATTCTGGCTTTTTCCTGAGATTTAAGTTTATCCATTAAAACGTAATTGATAATGAATGATGAAAGGTAATGCACCACAAAAACCTTTTCCAGACCATCAACGCTTACTTCCTTTTTCGTTAAATAAACCCCTGCATTATGTATGAGGATGTCGATGGGTGTATCCATGGTTGAAAGTTCTTCGGCAATTTTGTGGATATCATCAAGAATACTTAGATCGGCTATTTTATAATTGCATTTAACACCAAATTCACTTTCGATTTCTTTCTTTAGATTTTCGGACTTTTCTTTATTTCGGTTTATGCAAAGCAAGTTTGCCCCATGAGCAGCAAATTTTCGGGCAGATACTTTTCCAATACCTGATGTGGCACCTGTTATAACAACCAGTTTGCCGATAAAATCTTCAGTGCAGATTTTAGGATCTTTACGATTGTTTTTGATCATTGCATAAACATTCGACCACTGATATTCTTTAAAGTATTTCCAGAATTTTTTGTTGTTCGCCATAAGAAATAAAGCTCAAATTAAATAGGTGGTTTTGTTCTCAGAAAAGTTATTGTTCCAGGAGGCACTTCTTTGCCAAATCGTGAATGACTAAAGAAAAATACCCAGGGCAATGGTATAAGTTTGATTGCGCAAAGGCACAGGCTCCCCTCCTTCTGAAGACGGCATTAACAATGTATTCCATCCAATGGTTTGCCGATAGTCGAAAAAACATTTTTGATTGAATAAATTAAACTCCATCCCAAGCCCCTAAATAAAACTATAGTAAAAAGTGTCTAGTCCACCCGTATCACCCGACTCGCTGAAAGGTACCTGTACCTGGCCCATATCAATCACTCCA
>CAYNTB010000180.1:0-5383 GCA_964399905.1 uncultured Bacteroidales bacterium
AATAATGCGGTTCAAGGACTTGAACAACACCGTTTCTTATCAGAATTGGTTTTGTAAAACTGATATGATTAAAATGCGCTGTTTTATTAATGAGTTTTTGCCCATTTAACGATTCCCAGTTTATAAAACTTTTTGACAGCTCTTGTTGAATAGAATAGTATCCAACATTCATTGCGGTTACATTATGAAAGAAATGAGATCCTGACGATCCATCCAGCGGATAATCGGGCATACTGGTTTCAATGATAACTGCTGCATTTGAAATTTGGGGCCAGCGAACCGGAATCCCGATCCATTGATCACGGGTTCCCCATCGGCCCGGGCCGATCAATAAATACTTCCTGTGCTCCCTGATCATCATCTGATTCAGTTTTTCAATCTCTTCGGCCATTTGCGTGGTTTGGGATTTGTCGAAGCGTTTCTCATCAATGTAGATTACATCATCAATGTGTTTTAAAAGACCGTTTCCCATCCCTTTTTCTGCATAAAGCAGGATTTTTTCCTGGTCGGCTTCTTCAATCTTAAACTCATAATCATGGGTGCTTGCAATAAGTGGTTTTATTTGAAGTAAATAAAAAGATGCTTTGTAATTTTCATCTTTATTTAAATCGACGGCATACTCAATTTCAACAGGTGAACCCAAAGCTTCTTTTACGACATCAAGCACTGTTTCGATGGTTTGTGCAAGTGGAATATAGTTGTACTTTAAAATATTTGCAAAATTTATAATTCGGGGCCCGGGCCGATCCAGTCCGGGGTAAATATTGTTATTGTCGGCATCATAAACCGAAGCACAATGTTTCAGGTTTTGATGTTTTTCGGCAATATCTATATCCAGATATGAAAGGCCTGCAGTATCACCTTCCAAAAGATTAAGATCTTTTTTTGCAAGATCCACCGCATAAAATTTTAATTGGGAATTTTTAAACTGATCTTTCGGTGAATTGATTTCCGTTTGCGGGTATTTTGGGGAAAACCTGAAAGCTTTTTCTCCTTCAACCACGTATTTCCCGAGCCCGACTGCGGTAACAGCAAATCCTTCTTCGGGTTTCATATGCCCAAACGGATAATAATTATAAGATTGTGCAACCCCCGATATATGTGGATAATAATAATTTTCGTAGGTGTTTCCGACCACTTCCTGAACAATAATGGCCATTTTTTCATCTTCTATCTTATAGTTTACGGCTTCAATATAAGCTTTTGCCACCGGTGAATAAATGGAGGCAAAAACCAGTTTAATGGCGCTCATTGTTTGCTCAAGCCTGATGTTAATATCGGGATGATTGTTCGGTAACAAAAAGGTGTCGAAAATACCAGCGAACGGCTGCATCAGCGAGTCTTCAAACAATCCGGATGATCTGATGGCAATCGGAGTGGTAATTTTTCGTAAGATTATTTTTAAACGTTTAACAAGTGTTTCGGTAAGTGTAGCCTTGATAAATAATTTTTTGATACTCTCATAATCGATCCCTGATGAAACAATTTCGCGAAGCCCGTTTTTTTCGATAAACTTCTCAAATTCATTGGTTCCTATCACCAGGGTTTTTGGTGCCCTGATGTTAATGTCGGGTACATGTTTCGAAAAATTGTAATTATAGATTAAAGAATTGATAAAAGCGAGTCCCCGGCCTTTGCCTCCAAGAGAACCATCTGAAAGACTCACAATATTGGATTCGTCAAGGATGGCATTTTCATCGAAGGGAATGATCTTGCCCATATCCTGTTCATTCCTGAACCTTCGCAGCACATCAATCAAAACCGCCCTTAATTTTTCAGGGGTTTGAAAATCGGCAACTTTCCGGGGCCGCAATACTTTGGCAGCCTGAATTTCTCCCCGGGCCATCAACCATTGTGAAAAATGATCGCGGTGTGCATGGTATAATAAAGTTTCGTCGGGGATCGTCTTCAACTGATTTTCAAATTCTTTTAATGAGTGGGCGATTCCAATTTGTCCGCCTCTTTTATCGCGGTAAATAAAATTTCCGAATCCGAGGTGGTAAGTAATAAAGCTTTGAAACTCCTGAAGCAGGGTTTCAGAGTTTTTATTGATGAAGGTAGATTTGAGTTCGTAGGCTTTTTTTGCATTGTCCTGATCAGAGGATTGAATAATGATCGGAAGGTTCTGGATTTTTGTTTTAATATATTTCGTGAGTTCAAATCCGGCAGCACTATTTTCAACCCCATTTTTCTGGTAGCTGACATCTGTAATCAAACACAACAAATTATCCATGTATTTATTGATGATGTCCAGGGCTCCCTCATATGTTGAAACCAGCAGTATTTTGGGTCTGGCTCTCATCCGGAGCACCTTAAACAGTTCATCGGTGCTTACATCTTCAATAATGCGTTTTGTTTGCTCCATCACAATTTGATAAAGCAATGGCAGATAACGCGAATAATAGATGGGCGAATCTTCTACCAATAAAATAATCCGAACCATTCCGACCTTGGTGTCGTTTTCAACATTGATCATATCTTCCACCAGTTTGATCATCGAAAAGAAGATGCGGGAATCGCCGTTCCAAACAAATGTGCGGTTGATCGTGGTCGAATTTTTAGTGATCCGTTCGTAAAAATCAATATCACTATTGTTGTTCAGTAATAAAAATATGGGGATGTATGGAAATGATTTTTTTATTTTTTCACTTAATTTATGAGGGGTTGTTTTATCAACCCCCACCATTAAAATAATCAGGTCAAAGTGTTTTGAATTCAATTGCTCAAAAGCCTCCTCACTTGAAGATACCCCGGTAATTCGAGGCATTGATGTGAGGTTTAGCTGGTGATATTCTCCAAGTACGTGTTCCGAAAATTTCCCTTCTTTTTCGATGCTGTAAGCATCGTATAAATTTGCGATCAATAATATTTCTTTTACCTTAAAAGGCATCAAATCGTGATAAATATCACGGTTTACATTGCTCTTGTTCAGGAATTTCTGTAATAGCTTGCGGCCGGCAATCGGTGTTTTTGGGGGCTCAGTTTTGGCTTCTACCGGTTTAACACCGCTTTTTTCAAGCAGTTGTTTGGCTTTAACACTGTTAATATAACCGCTTATCAGATTGGAGATGTTGACAATTAGATGCCGTTCTTCTTCCAAGAAAGGCCCTTCATCCAGGGTTGGAAATTCTTTTAAATAAACAATTTCAATGGTACCCCTTTGTCCATCTACGCTTTCAAAATCCTGTGTTTGCACCCAATCCGTTTTTTTAAATCCGTTTGAAGTACATTGTTCATCGCCATAAGTGATCCTGACGGCAGTGAATTCGGGATATTGGTAAGCCCTGGGCAGAATCAGGCAAATTTGCTGCAAGGCTTCAATAACAGGTTTCCCCGCCTTGAGTATATCTGTAGTCTGATTAATGGCAGCCAGTTCTTTCAGGCGCTCAATATTTTCCTTCTTTAATTGCTGGTAACCATTTTTTGCTGACGAAGTAGATTTCATATTAGAATCGTTTTTTACAAAATTAATTGAATTTGTATGTAATCTAAATTATACCTCAGATTAAATTAGGCATTTCTTCAGAAGATTCTTAATTTCGCAGCGAAAAACCACGGAATAAAATAGATGTCAAATATCAGAATATTTATTGTTGATGACCATCAAGTGGTGTGCGACGGAATTTGCGCCTTATTGTCTGATGCTGATGATATTGAGGTGATAGGAACTGCCAGTAATGTGAACGATCTTATTGCAAAGAGCCGGGTGGCACATGCCCATATCAGCCTGATCAATATTTACGATCCCACAGACGATGAAATTGAGAATATCAGAAAACTTAAGCATGAAATTCCGAATATGAATTTGTTGATCTTGTCGATGAACAAAAGCAAAAGCTTTATCTTAAAAACCCTGAAGGCAGGGGCCAGGGGTTATCTTACCAAAGATACAGGCAGGAGCGAACTCATAGAGGCTATATATACCATCCGTGGCGGCTATGATTATTATGCAAAATCCATCGCCAATATTGTTTTGAACAATTATTTGAAAGAGACTGATGTGAAAGATCAGTTGATTGACCAGCAGGAGAAAAGTTTGTCATCAAGAGAGATTGAAGTATTGACCCTGTTTGGGCAGAGCCTTACCAATAAAGAAATTGCCGATCAGCTTTTTATTAGTGTCCGGACCGTGGAATCGCATAAAAACAATGTGATGAAGAAATTAAATTTACGCACCACCGTCGACCTGGTAAAATTTGCGATCGCAAATAACATAATTGAATTCTAGTACTGGAATTCATTCCTGATTATCATCTTTCCGAAATATTTCTTTGCGTGTTTTACTGAATTTGATAGGTAAACTACCCAAAATGCATGGTGTTTCTTTAATTATCGGCTAAAAATATCTAATATTGAACTGAGATTAATCAACCCTCAATTATAAATTTTAAAAAATTAAGATTATGGCATTAGAACAAAAGGTAAACGATTTTATGGCAAAAGTAATTGCTAAAAATCCAGGTGAATCTGAATTTCATCAAGCCGTTCACGAAGTAGTTGAATCATTAATCCCTTATGTTGAAGAAAATCCAAAGTATAAGGCAGCAAAAATTCTGGAAAGATTAACAGAACCTGAAAGAGTGATTTTATTCAGGGTTCCATGGTTGGACGATAAAGGAGAAATTCAAATTAATAAAGGTTACAGAATTGAAATGAACAGTGCAATTGGTCCTTACAAAGGCGGTCTGCGTTTTCACCCAACTGTAAACCTTGGTGTATTGAAATTCTTAGCATTTGAGCAGGTATTGAAAAACAGTCTTACAACACTTCCAATGGGTGGTGGTAAAGGTGGTTCTGATTTTGATCCAAAAGGAAAATCAGATAATGAAGTAATGCGTTTCTGCCAAAGCTTTATGACAGAATTACAACGTCACATTGGTCCTGATACTGATGTTCCTGCCGGTGATATTGGTGTAGGTGGCCGCGAAATCGGATTCCTGTTCGGACAATACAAAAGATTACGAAATGAATTTACAGGTGTTTTAACCGGTAAAGGACTTCAGTGGGGTGGATCATTAATTCGTCCTGAAGCTACCGGTTACGGAGCAACCTATTTCGCACAAAATATGCTTGAAACAAGAGGCGATTCTTTCAAAGGTAAAGTTGTCGCAATTTCTGGTTCAGGAAATGTTGCCCAGTATGCTTGTGAAAAAGTTACCGAATTGGGCGGTAAAGTTGTTACTTTATCAGATTCAGCAGGTTTCATTTATGATAAAAATGGAATTGATGCCGAAAAATTAGCTTTTGTAATGGAGCTTAAAAACGTGAGGCGTGGAAGAATTAAAGAATATGCCCAGAAATATAATTGTAAATATTTCGAAGGCAAACGTCCCTGGTAAGTTTCAGGCGATATGGCTTTTCCTTCGGCAACACAGAACGAAAT
>CAYNTB010000181.1:0-5346 GCA_964399905.1 uncultured Bacteroidales bacterium
CTGCGACATGACCAACTGTGTAGCCCCGGTGCAATAATGCTCCTGTGCCACACTGATTTTATTGGTTTGCCATAAGCGACCAATCTCATATTGAACCGGCTGAAAGATTTGTGTATAAATATCTTTGACCGGAACGCCTGATTTCACTTTGTTTAAAACCAATGATAAAGCAAGGTCACGATGACCTTTTAAAAGATTATCGAGATAGTTTTGAGCCAAAGGACTAAGGTTATTGTCCATGGCCGGGATGGAAAGATCCTGCTGGTCCGAAAGCACAATACTTATTGCTTTATCCAAAATGGGATCAATGATATTATTTTCGTTTGCATTAGAGGTCTGATTAATCCTGTTTTTTATTAATTCGAGACTTTCTGCCACATCTTTCATGGGAACCCTCACAGAAGTCAGAAAGGTTTTGAGCCAGGAGATAAATTCTTCGAAAAGCACAGGCCTCCCTGCCCAAACTGCTTCAGCAAGAAAAGATAATATCCAGGCTACGTCTTTCTGAAAATTTTCTTTTTGATGATCGGTATATCTGTTTTTCATATCCGGCCTTAGTTGAAAATGATCTTCCAGTATTGTTGCAGGAAGTGTGCCCTTTAGGCCTAAAATCTTTTTATATAACTCGTCGTTTGTTTTCATATCAGATTTGTTTAAAGAGGTAAACCCCATACTCATTATTTCCATCATTAATTTTGCCTGAATAGTTATCTTGCATTAAAACTTTATAACTTTTTGGCTGGATATACATTGCCGTTATAATAACTGTATTATCCGCATTGATCCTGAATTTTCCGTAGTTGTAAACAAATCCTTTTCCATGTGGGTTTTGGATCAGTTTGGAGGTGGAAAAAACAACGAATGCCATTGGATTATTAATGGCCCCTGCCGCAAAATACTCATACACGTCTATATCCAGCCCACTGATTGCTTCAGGGATGGGAACTTGCATTTCCTTTGATTGCCATTCGCATTTTGAATAATGAATGATTATTCTAACTTGTTCCCCGGAATTTAAAGATTCCATCAATTGGCTGAAATCATTAATCTGAACGGTTTGCATATAACCAGCCAAACTAAGGAGGGAGAAAATGGTCAAGATGTAATATTTGATTCTCATTTGTTAAAATAAGTGTTGATCATATAAAGTAAATCTTTTTTATTTACAGGTTTAGAGATATAATTATTGCATCCGGCTTCCAATGCTTTTGATTTATCTCCGGATAAAGCAAAGGCTGTTTGTGCGATGATTACCAGGTCTTTATTAAAAGTTCGAATTTGTCTGCTTGCTTCATATCCATTGATCCCGGGCATTTGAATGTCCATTAACACTAAATTGATATCCGGATGATTCCGAACAAATTCAACGGCCTGATATCCATTTTCAACCCTTTCGATTTTGTGGACAAGTTTTTCAAGTATTGCACTCAGATATTCAAAACTTGAATCATCATCTTCTGCAATGAGCAGCTTGATTTGATATTCAGATTCTTTAGTTGCAGAGATGCCGATATTTGCAGGTTCAGATATTTCTTGTGTTTCGGGCCAGGGCATTCTGAAAAAGAATGTTGAGCCTTTGCCGGATTCAGATTTAACATTGATGCTTCCCTGTAACATTTCGACATAGGCTTTGGCAATTGAAAGGCCTAAACCTGAACCTTGTCGCGCATACTTATCAGCTATGTCGGCCTGCTCAAATCGGTTGAAGATTGAATCAATCCGATCTGCCGGAATTCCGATTCCAGTGTCGGTTATTTTAAATTCAAATTCTGAATTTTTTTTACCGCAGTAAATTTCAACACTTCCTGAATCTGTATATTTTA
The DNA here is from genome assembly GCA_964399905.1 of uncultured Bacteroidales bacterium. Taxonomy (GTDB): domain Bacteria; phylum Bacteroidota; class Bacteroidia; order Bacteroidales. The sequence continues at coordinate 1,824 of CAYNTB010000181.1, forward strand.
TTGCATTTTTGACCAGGTTGGACAGAATAGAATTGAGTTTCACCTGATCTGTTTGTATAGAATTGGTTTGCGGTGCGAAATAGGTGTATAATTTGAAGCTAATTCCTTTTTTAGAGGCCTCTGGTTTAAAAAACTCGTAAAGGTTTTCAATTTCTTCCTGTAAGTCAACTGTTCCCATCGAGATTTCAACCTGGCCACTATCAATTTTAGAAATATCAATAATATCGTTAACCGTGTTAAGCATTCGTTGTCCGCTTTTTTTGATGATTTCTATATATTTACTTTGTTCTGCTCCTGTTAAGTTTGGTTCTCCCAATAATTCGGTAAATCCCAAAATTCCGTTCATGGGGGTGCGGATTTCATGGCTCATATTAGCCAGAAATGCAGATTTAAGGCGATCGCTTTCTTCGGCTTTTATCTTTGAAACAATTAATTGTGAATTAATTTCTTTTATTTGCTTAAGTCTGATATTGAGTTCATTGTTTTTCTCTTTCAGTTCATTGTTGAGTTTTTCAAGTTCCTTTTGGTATCTGACCCTTTCAGAAATTTCCCTGGTCGATCCTTGCAATCCTAAAAGGTTTCCATCCTCATCAATCATTGGTTTGGAAATGATTTCAACCGGAAACTCTTTATTGCTTTTATTAATCATTTTAGTTGTAAAGGTCACATAACCAAAAGTTTTGTATTGTTTGAGCATCCTGACGGCCAATCGTCCGACCCTGATAAATTCCAGACGTTTAAAATGGCTCCATAAATTCGTGCCTATCCATTCTTCTGGTTTAAATCCGGCAATATCATAAAGTGAAGGGCTTAGGTAAATAAATTTTAACCTTCGATCTAATTGCCAAAGGCAGTCGATTGAGTTATTTGCTAAAAATCTGAACTTTTTTTCATTCTGTTCTGCAATCAGATTGGTGGTTCTTAACTCTTCGATAGTGGCCATATATTCTTCATTCAAAGCGAAATAGTCTTCATTTTCCATTGAATGAATTTGTGCATTTAACAGTTCGATTTTCCTGGCCAGCTCTTCGTATGTCGGTTTTTTTGTAGCCATATCTTATTATATCGTGCACAATATTAATTGTTTAGGTGCGCTAAAACTCCTTTGTGTTTTACAAGCTGTTCTGAATTGATAGATGCTTATTGATCATCCTGATTAATAAATCTTTTTTTACCGGTTTTGAAATATAATCGTCACAACCAGCATTGATTGATTTTTCGCGATCTCCGATAATGGCATGTGCAGTTTGGGATATAACCGGAATATTCGGATTTAGGGTTTTCACTATTTTAGTGGTTTCATAACCATTCAGAACCGGCATATTGATATCCATTAAAATCAAATCAATGTTGGTGTTCTGTTTTACCAGATCAACAACCTCCTGTCCGTTTTGCGCCCACATAATTTTAAAATTTGACTTGCCAAGTACATCTTTTAAATATTCGTAACTCATTTTATCATCTTCTGCAATCAGAATGGTTGCGTGTTCAGAACGATGAGATGGTTCCAAAGTGGCTGTTTCCAAACTATCATCCTCTGGTTTTAGGAGCGGCAGTGTAATCGTAAAAGTGGTTCCTTTTCCCAATATCGATTTTACATCAATGGTGCCACCCATAAGCTCTGTAAGCTTTTTTGCAATGGACAGGCCAACCCCTGTGCCACCATAGGTTCTGGTATAAGTGTCGTCTGCCTGCCGAAACAATTCGAAGATGTGAGCCTGTTTGCTTTCCGAAATGCCGATGCCTGTATCCGCTACTTTAAACTCAAACATCTGAGGTTTACGGCCATCTATTTTGTTGATGCTTAATTCAATACTTCCCTGGTCAGTGAATTTTAGTGCATTTTTTAAGAGGTTGATTAAAATTTGTTTGAGCTTATAATGATCGGTATAGAAAATCGAGTTCAGTATCTTTTCAGGTATATTTGTTTTAACTTTGATGTTTTCCTTGTTAAGTTTAATCCGTTCTGCTTCAATAAATAAACTAACATCTTCAATAAGCGATCTAAAAAGTATATTACTATTTTTAACGACGGCCTGGCCGGATTGTAAAAGTGTAATTTCAAAAAGATTTTCGACAATTTCCAGCAATTGATTGCCACTTTTGTTGATGTTTTTTAAATAGAATAATATTTCGTCAATGCTTGTTTCTTTATCGATAATGTCTGAAAACCCGATGATTGAATTAAGGGGTGTCCGGAGCTCGTGTGACATGGTTGCCAGAAAGGCGGACTTTAATCGATCTGATTCATTGGCCTGCTCAAGAGCCAGCTTAAGATTCTGTTCGTTTTTTTTACGTTCAATTGAAACACTGATCTGCCCTGCGATAAACTCAAGTAATACCTTGTCACTTTCGGTATAAGCAAACTCATCTGTATAACTTTGAACTGCAATAATTCCGGTTACTTGTTCACCGATCTTTAGAGGCACTCCAAGCCATACTTTTGATAAACTTCCCTTTAAGTCCACTTTTCCTTCATCCACTAATTTTAGCTTAGTTTCAATATTTGCCAATAATGATTTTTGGGTGTCGATCACATATTTGGTTAAAGTTTTTCCGGCAGGCAATTCATCAAAATGATCCCTTTCGTCTGAGAAAAAAGGGAGCGAGAGTGTATCAGTCTCTTTATTATAAAGTGCAATATAGAAGTTTGTTGTATCAATAATTTCTTTGAGTCCTTCGCGTATAAATTTGATCAGGTTTTCGAGGTTAGCGGTGGTCGCCACAGCATTGGCAATATCATACAATAATTTTTGAATTTGTTCTGATCTTTTTCGTTCCGTAATGTCCTGATGTACAAGCACAATATTCCGGACTACATTTGATTGGTCCTTAATGGGATATAGTTTTGTGCTTAACCAGCGGACACGCCCTTTGCCATCTGCTTCGGTTTGTCCGGTAGGATCAAAAAAGTATTCAGGTATAGAAACTGATTCGCCTGCATAGGCCCTTTTAACATAGTGGATCAATCCCTCAGAGATCACAGCCTTGCTTTTAAAGATATTAAATTTCCCTACGCTTGTAGAAATTGGAAATTTCCACATTTCCTCATAAGCTTTATTCGCTGATATTTGCAGGCCGTATTCATCATAAATGGTTATGGCGAAAGGGGCCTGTTCCATTAAAGATCTGAACCGTTCTTCACTTTCAATTAATTCGAGCCCGATCTTTTCATTTTCAATTTTTGTTTTTTTAACTTCTAATACCGAAATAATGGTACTGGGCAGTCGTTTAATGTGATTCGTTGATTTTATCACATAATCGCTTGCACCTTTTTTCATCGCTTCCACCGCAATTTCTTCCGAACCTGTGCCTGTACCAATGATAACCGGAATGTGAGGGAATGACGAATTAACATACTCCAGTACTTGCATGCCTTCATAACCCAATATATTGAAATCGGTCAGCACCAAATCGAAAGGTTTTGATTCGATCAGGTTTTCAAATTCAACCTGGTTTTTCGCTTCAGTCAATTCAAAACCTCCGTGTACTTTTTCTAAAGAATCGCGAACAAGAGCTTTGT
>CAYNTB010000182.1:0-5344 GCA_964399905.1 uncultured Bacteroidales bacterium
TAATTTTATTCTGATGATGGAAATAAGCATCATCTCCTTCATTGTCCCAAAACACACCGATGCCATACAGATCGCCGATACCTGCGCTTCTGTTTCCAAAATGATATTCATCATTGCCTTCCAAATCAATCAGCCAGCCGGAAGCGAAATCGCGTCCACTTCCGATGATCTGGCTTAATTGATCCTCATTCGTCAACCTATTAAATAAATCATCTCCCTTATTTTCGATTAAAGCGGCAAGAGCGTAATGTGCCGCATATCCCTGGCTATGTGAAACTGCGTTATAAGAGTCATTCCCTGACTTATCATACAGAAGCCCCAATCCAAAGTAATAAGATGCGGCCTGTGAAAAACTATGAGCCGAATATTGGTCTGTTCCTGAGTAATCGATAAGCATGCCAATACCACCTGCAAGGCTTTGTCCGTCGGTTGCTTCTGCCCAACGACCCGAGGCTGCCCCCTGAACAAAAGAGATCTGTTCTTCTTCAATTCCCCCGTAAATATCATTTCCGTCAAAATCAATTAACAATCCACAACCCTGTGTTCCCCCATAAGCCTGTGAATAATTTCTGCTTTTATACAGATCGTTTCCCGACTTATCGCATAAAACAGCAAGTCCCACATGAGCCGCTCCCAGCGAGAAATCTGAGGCTGACTGATACTCATCATCACCTTCGGCATCATATATTACAGATGTTCCGAAAAGCGAAGAAGCACAGCCCGGTGATGCTGAAAAGTATTGGTCATTTCCTTCCAGATCGAACAAAGCTCCAATCCCCATTGTTCCTTTTGCCAAGCTTTTATCTCCGGTGTAAATATCATTTCCCTTTAAATCAATTAAAACACCCATTGGCCGCTCAGGATCAATAGCCGAAGCAATATTCCCCCCGTAGCAATCATCGCCCCCTAAGTTGACCAACAAACAAAATTCATCTTTAATGGTATCATTTTCAGTTCCGTAAATTCCTATTTTACCCCACCTGCTCCCAATAACGCATTCATTAAAATCATTGACCTCCAGTTTAGATGTGGAATTGATAAAATTCAGAATTCCTTCAATCAGCAGCCTGCTGGCAAATGATATTTTTTTTAAATCGGCCTTTTCAATCAAATCAACAAACTCAAAATCATAGATTTGTTTTTCCTGCCATGGTCTGATCAGAATCTGTTCATAGGTATGATCTGAATCAGGATATGACTTTTTAAGTATCTCTAACAAAGGCCGGTTAAATTGTTCGATAACAGTTCCCGCCTCGTCCATCGAATAAATCAACTCTAAGATTGCCTGCCTGAGCTGAATGGGCAATTTTACCCATTCAGTTTCAGATTTTCCCATGAAATAAAATCCAAGCTTTTCGAACAGACAGGCCTCTTTTTGACTCAGGTTTTTATTTTTAAATTCCAATTGGAGCTTATTTTTTACACCCGCCAAAGGAGGGCCATACCCACCGGCGGTCGCTCCCAACATGCGAACACCAAACTGGTACACTTCCATAAACCGATTCCCAGCTCTGTAAAAAAAATCTGCCCAATTTTGATTTAGTTCAGGTACTGCTGTAGCTCGGTTGAACAAGATTTCCATTCCCGGCAGACCATATTTAACCCCCTGGTTCGCCAATAAGGTCTTATAATCAAGTTCAAATGTTTCAAATTTCGGATAATTCAATATTTCCGATAACTTAATCGAAGACAGATTTCCTGAAGTTTCCATGTTCTCCTGTGCAAAAAGCAGGCTGGCTTTTGCAATAAGTATGAACCCAATAATAAGGACCGCTAATCTTGAAATTTTATTCATATTTTAAAGCTTCTACAGGGTTTTGATTTGCGGCCAGATACACTTTTCTGAAAACAGTGATAACCGATACAATGATGATAAGCAGAATGGGAGCTAGAATGTGAAAAACTGAAATATGAATATAATATTTCCAGATGCTGCCCATTAAAGCACCTGAGGCAAAATATCCCAGGTAACCCCCAAAAATACAAGCCAATAAAATAATTACCGTATAATCGCGATTGATAATTTTTACAAGGCTTTTATATGAGGCTCCCAATACTTTTCGAATCCCGATTTCTTTTGTTTTTTTGATGATGGTAAGCGATACCAATGTGTATAAACCTATCATGGAAAGCAGGGTTGATACAATTGCTAGGAAATTGAAAATTTTAATAATTTGGCAATTTTCGTTTATGGCTCCATCGGTAAGCTCATGCTGATAAAATCCTGCATATGGAGTATCCGGAAGATTTTCTTTCCATACCGATTTCAGATATTCATTGACCTGTGTCAGATTTTTTTGATCCACATTAATTATTAAATGATGCATTTCATCCTTTTTCCCAAATAATAATACGTTTGGAACAACTTTTCGCCAGAAACCGCTATCGTAAAAATCCTTTACGACGCCTACCACTGTTAATGTCTGATTTTCATTTAATTTCAGTCTTTTACCGATCGGATCATCTTTCCAGCCAAAATCATTCACAAGTTTTTCATTTACAATTATCGCTTTGCCCCTATCCGATTCTTTCGTATTCATATCGAATGTTGAACCTGAAATTAACTTGAGTCCCATTGCGTCAAAGTAATGATCGCCAATCGTATAAACCATAACTTCCTGTTTCTTTTCGGCCCATTCCAATGTTGCTGAAGCATTATACCTGGCAATATGATGCTTGGATTCGCCTATTGATTTTATCATCGGGTTTTGAATAATTTCGTTTTTTAAACCCACAAGTTTGGCATTTTCATCAATGGGCATTACAATTACATGATCCTTATTAAAACCCAGATCGAGTGTTTGCTGATACCTGGCATTTTGCATAAATAATGCGGCACAGACGATACCCATAATGGCAAAGCTAAACTGGATCACCAATAATACTTTTGAAATAAAACCTGCACCCCCGTATTTCACGTCTCCTTTTAAAATACGTACCGGATTAAAACGACTTATATAGAATGCCGGATACGCTCCCGCCAATATTCCCGTGAACAGCAGTAAACCCAATAAGAAGAGCCATAAATCTAAACTTTCTGAAAGATTCATTTTCAGGGTCATATAAGGCCACATATCGCTGAAGGCATCAATCAGGTAAGTACTGATCAGTAAACCTGTAAGAAGTCCCAGAAAACACACCAGTACATTTTCACTCAGAAACTGAATGATGGTATGCCACCGAATTCCTCCCATCGTTTTTCTAACACCTATTTCTTTCAATCGATTGCTTGAAGTGGCCAACGAAGTGTTCATAAAGTTTAAGCAGGCGAGGATCAATAACAATACAGCCATGATAGGCGGGGCAATCAATGCGGCAGGGTGCAATCCGCTTTTCAGTGAATTATTTCGCAGATTTCTGCCTGTAGTTGGAATATCTCTAAGTTTTTCCAGATAAAATGAAGCAACCATCCAATCGGGTCTGAGATCATTCTGAACCGCCACAAAATTGTTGATCTCTGCTTCAATGACCGATGCTTTTGTTTGGTTGGGAATTAGCAGGAAAGTGGCTGCAACCCATCCATTCCAGTTAAATTCATCGATATGGTTCATCGTAAAATAATTATCGATCAGGCATAAAAGCTGACATCTGAAGCTTGAATTTTCGGGCAAATCCTTATAGACAGCCCCTACCATAAATGAATAGGCTTTCCCGTCATCGGCAAAAACAGTCAGCAATTTTCCAATTGGATCCTCATCCCCAAAGCTGCTTTCGGCCATTGATTGATTTATTAAAACCGTATTTTTATTTTTCAAAGCATTTGAATTTCCCCTGATAAAATCAAAATCAAAAACCTTAAAAAAATTCTCTTCAGCAAACCCAATTCGTTTATTAAAAACATGTTCTCCACATCTGACCACCAAAGTTGGATTTGTATAACGAACTACTTCTTCCAGACCGGGTATCGAATTCCCGATTGAAGGACCCAATGTAGCAGGCGACACTCCATACGCCTGACTGCGGTTATTAATTTCACGGGTAATACTTATTTTATAAATCTGTTCCTTTTTTCTGTGCTGATCATTAAAATCAAAATGAAAACGTACATTATAATATGCCACAATACAGCTGGCAATTGCGATCCCGATACCCAGAATATTAACAACAACAAATAATTTATTCTTGATTAAATTCCTAATGGCAACAAGCAGATAATTTTTGATCATTGTTTTAATTTTTAAGGTTTAAACCATCAATAAATTCCTTGAAATATTTGGTTTCATTTTCAGGATATTGGTGCCCCATCCCTTCAAGGATGATATGTTGGTGTGTAATTTTTAATTGATCCAATAAAATGTTCATTTGCTTTTGCTGTTCCAGAAAATGATCATTTTCTCCGGCAACCACCAAAACTTTTAGGTTTCGATTGCTTACTAAATCGAAATTCTTTTCCCTTAATTTTTGCGGAATGGTAGGACAAATAGCCAGTACTCCACGTGCAGGAATAATATTTCTTAATGACAAATCCAGTGCTGCACTTGCACCGGCACTCATTCCGCATACAAAAACCATCGATGAATCAACTTTTTTTTGTTCAACAATCTGTTTATAAATTGCGGTAATTTCTTGATCCAGTTTTTCATCCTTATTTCCCCATCCGAATGTTTTAGAATCAAAATGGCGATATGATTGCAGATAAACTTTGATGAAAGCCCGGTTCAGATATTCTCCCTGCCAATGCTGTTTAACATCATTTAAGTTTTTACCTCCACCGTGCAACAAAAAAACAAGCGGATAAGCATGGTCGCCATCATAAGAATCGGGCAATTGAATTTCAAATCTGGTACTTGATTTACGGTTGGCTTCAGCCGCAAGCTGCAAATCAATTTTTGAGATGCTGTCGAATCCCGGAATATCCAGATAGTCCTTATATTCCTTCATTCGGGGATGGATAAAATAAAAATATCCCCTGCGATGGGCCTCATTAAAAATGGCTGGATTATCCTCGATCCGTTTGTTTTTTTCATTCAAAAAAATGAGTTCTTTTGAAAGCTCGAACCATTGTTCGGGATATTCCGATAAATGTTGTTTTACGAATAAAAGTGCCTGATCATATGCTTTGGCTTTTTCCAGTTCATTGATTCTGAACAACAAAGAGTCATAAGACATAATTTGGGTAAATCCAATCTGGCAAAAATGAAATATTAAAATTATCGGTAACAGTTTTTTCATATACATGTACCTTATTATGGTTCATGCAATGTTACTGTATGCCGGATGAATCCTCCCTGAAACTTCGACGAATGGTAATATAATTAGATCGAAAGTTATTTGATGGCGTAAGTCTGACGTAATGATTTTGTATTATTCCGGCTGACAGGAATAATACCCTGATTGCCTTTCA
>CAYNTB010000183.1:0-2002 GCA_964399905.1 uncultured Bacteroidales bacterium
GTACTTTCGCTGAAGCTCATGCATTTGACGGGTCATATAAGCGGGATTGATCAAAGTTAAGCTTGAATTTGAATCGATAAGTATATCCCTTTGCGGTAAATCGGAGAGATAAGGATTGGGTTTATTCAGGCTGTCGACATAAACATAAACGCCACCATGCTCTGAAACCCAGCGTCTGAAAATTACATCTTTCTCGAATCCCACTTTCGTATAAATATAGGCACGATCCAGGGTATGTTGCCTGATCGAAATCATTTCAATATTTAAAATGATAAGCAGTAATATGGTCCAAATAACTGAACTGTAAATTGCATACCTGCGGCTATGAATCCTCTTTGTGATATCAGGAAATTGATTTTTCATGCCGCTTAATTTTAGAACTGAAAAGTGAAATGAGTCAAAAATTAAACCCGAAACAGCTAACTATAAATATACAACAATTATGAGCTTGATTTACTATGATTTGGCAAATAAAAATCCGGAATTTGACTTCACACTGTTTTTGTCGTAATTTTCATGTTCGCGCGTAATTCTTTAATTAGTAAATATTTATTGGCAATCGATCATTCAATATTGTTAATTCTGTTTTTTATACCAAAAAGGAGGACCATGATATGAAAAAGTTAATTTTATTGCTTAGCCTCTTTGTATTATTCACTTTGAATGATGCAAAAGGAGGGATTATAAATGTTACAGTTAATAATATTACTGAAAATTCTGCAGTGGTTAGCTGGATAACTGATATGCCGGTTACGACTGAGTTAAGATTAGGGGTGATGCAAGCAGGTGGAACCTATGTTTACACTACATTGCCTGCCTTAGCGATTCCGGATGCTACTTTCCATAGCTATCCCTTAAACAATTTACAGCCCTTAACCAATTATCGGGTTGAGGCCCTGTCGTTCGATAATAATATGGATTGTTATATTCCCTGTGATGACGGCAGTAATCCAGCCAGTTTTACGACCTTAGGTTCAGCTGGTCCGGTTGTTGACATTGATTTGTTTACCCAGTATTATTCAATCCCGGTGAATGGATGGACCATGATTTGGGGTAATGCCAAAACGCTCACCGGCACTGCTTTTGACAAAGATGTGATTTTTACCATCAGCAATGGTGCTCCGGGCGGAAGCGCAAGGGGTGCTTTCGAACCGGCGACTGCCGTTACCGATAATAATGGCGATTTTTTTGTCATGTTTTATGGATTGCATTATGGAAAAGCAAAAATTGAGGTAATGATTGATGATGTTATTTCCGAACTTGAAATAATGATTTTGCCCGATAATCAAAAAAACAGGTCAAAAAATAAATAGCCGGCATAAAAACATTAATTATTATAGGGTTCAGCACAATTTACTGCTGACTGCTTATGTAAGTTTATTTATGTTTCTAGAAGTTGGTTGATTTTTGTAATAAGTTCGTCTTTTTTAATGGGTTTCGAAATATATTCATCACATCCGGCATCCAATGATTTTTCTCGATCACCTGCAATTGCATAAGCAGTTTGCGCAATAATAGGTAATTCGGGTCTGAGTTTTTTAATTTGCATGCTTGCATCATAACCGTTTAAAACCGGCATATTGATGTCCATTAAAACAAGGTCGATTTCAGCATTTTTCTGGCACAACTCAACTGCTTTTTGTCCGTTCTCTGCCCTGATATCCTTCATCTTGTGCATACCTATAACCGCATGAATATATTCATAGCTCGAATCATCGTCTTCAACAATTAAAATTGTTTTTTCCGATAAATTAATTTTTGTTTTACCCTGATCAGAATTGGTTGCTGTATCCCTTATCACTGATGAAAATGGGATACTAAAATAAAAAGTGCTCGATTTGCCTTCTTCTGATTCGAGCCAGATATCCCCGCCTAAGAGCTTTGTTAGTTTTTTTGAAATGGAAAGACCCAATCCTGCACCGCCGTATGATCGTGTGTGTGAATCTTCAATCTGACGGAAAATATCGAAAATAAGCTCCTGTTTGTTTTTAGCAATACCGAT
>CAYNTB010000183.1:2012-2582 GCA_964399905.1 uncultured Bacteroidales bacterium
ACAGGAGGAGCTGATCCTGGCCGTTCCAGGAACGGGTTTTGGCGGGCCGGGATATTTTCGCCTTGCCTTTTGCGTGGATGATCTCACCATCGAACGGTCAAGGGCCGCATTTAAACGGGCCATGGCCAGACTCAAGGAGTTCAGCTTTGCGGGGTCGGTATTTACGACAAGCGATTTTTGTTGAGATGGCAAATGAAGCTGAATTTTAATATTTCCTTTATTAATAACTCTTTGCTCAATTTTAGTGATTTCAAAAACATCCCTCAGTGTGGAATGAATATCAATATCTTCTTTGTTAATTTTAATTTCTCCCGTTTCTATTAAGGTGATATCAAACAGATCTTCAACTATTTTAAGCAATTGTTTACCACTCGAATTGATGGTTTGGTTATAGCTAATGATATCGGTTAATTCGATTTCTTCATTAATGATATCTGAAAATCCGATAATTGCATTCAGGGGTGTGCGCAATTCGTGCGACATGGTAGCCAGGAAAGTGGATTTTAAACGATCCGATTCTTTTGCTTTTTCAAGGGCCAGTTTTAAATTTTGTTCGGTACGTTTTCTTTC
>CAYNTB010000183.1:2592-5341 GCA_964399905.1 uncultured Bacteroidales bacterium
TTATGAGATTCAGGAAATGCGGAGCGGGCGTTATTCTTTCTATGCTGATGCTCATCTGATCCGAAACAAATACGAGCATATCCATGTCTTCTTTTGTATATGCATTTTCGTTGGTATAGCTTTGCACCGCGAAAACGCCTGTTACTTTCCCTTCAATTTTAAGGGGTACCCCCAGCCAAACTTTCGAATCGGCACCAAACAGTTCAACTTCGCCTGATTGTTCAAGCTTGCTTTTAACCTCACCGTTTGCCAGTAAGGGCTGCCCTGTCTTTATAACATATGCTGTTAAAGTTTTACCGGCGGGGAAGGAATCGAATTTGTCTTTCTGGTCAGAATGGTAGGGCAATGTAAAGCTATGTGTTTCCTGATCATACAATGCCACATAAAAGTTTTCCGTATCAATAATTTTCCCCAGTTCCTTTTGGATAATTTCAATTAATTTTTCAAGATCTTCGCTTAAACTAACCGCATTGGAAATATTATAAAGAAATTTTTGGATATTTTCCGCCCGTTTTCGGTTGGTAATGTCCCTGGTAATGCTTAAAATGTTTTGGGTGCCATTCAGATCGATAATAGAAGCCGACATCAATCCATGCCTGATTTCTCCGGTTTTTGTTCTGAATTTGGCTTCCAGGTTCGATACGACTCCTTTTTTTAATAACTCATCAACCAATTTTTTGCGGTCATTTGGGTCATCCCAAATTTGCAGGCTAATTGATCTTTTATTGATTACCTCTTTTTCTGTATAACCCAAAATATTAGTAAATCCTTTATTGATCGAAACATAGTTCCCGTCACTTAAACGGTTAATGGCAATCGAATCAGGACTCGTGATAAAAGCTTTTTTAAATTTTTCTTCACTTAATTCAAGTTCTTGCCTGGCTTTTTGTTGATCCGATATATCCATTATAATTCCCCTGATGCCTTTTAGATTGCCCTCCTGAATAATCGGACTGGCATTGAACAGAATTGGAAATCTTGAACCATCTTTTTTTTGTGCGGTGTACTGAATGGTACCGGGCGATTTTCCAATCATTCTTTGCTGAAATGTTTCAACTGCCCTTTGCCTGTCTTCAGGTACCAAGATGTGAATGCCATTTAATCCTTCTTCTACATCTTCCAGGGTGTAGCCTGAAATTTTCAATGCCATTTTATTAACGTAAGTCAGCTTGAAGTTTACGTCTGTTTCGAAAACTGCCTCTGGCAGCATTTCAACCAGGTCTTTAAACCGCGCTTCACTTTCTTCCAGCTTTTTTAGTGCTTTTTTTTGATCCGTAATATCTTCTCCTGAGCTAAGCGTACTTATGATTCTGTTATTTTCATCTTTTAAAACAGAATTGTTCCATGCGATTAATTTTTCATCACCTGATTTTGTCAGGACATAATTTTCAAAGTGTTTAACAGATTCAATTTCTCCGGAAAAGACCTTTTTACTTACTTCTTTTACTTTCACTCGCTGCCGTTGCGGAATAAAGTGATTTATCCAGTTTTTCCCAATAATTTCCTCTTCTTTATACCCAAGAATTTTGCAGCCTTTTGGGTTGATCATATCAACATTTCCATTTTGATCCAAACAAACCAAAATCACATCTGCTATATCGAGGTATTGTTTGGCTTTGTCTTGTTCTTTACTAATTCTTTCTTCTGCCAGTTTTTGTTCCGTAATATCCTGAGTAAATCCGATCGCCTTAACGGGTTTATTCTCTTTGTCAAACTCAACCGTTGCTTTTTCCCTTACCCATTTCACTTTGCCATTAACAAGCAAACGGTGTTCAATATCATAGGGCTCATTATTGATGGCTGCCATCCATTTTTCATTTACATAATCCCTGTCTTTTGGATGCACACAGTCCAGGAACAGTTCGTAATTTAATGTTGTTCCCAAAGGGACTCCGAATATTTCGTAATTTTGATCCGTCCAGTATAGTTTGTTTTTGATGAGGTCAAGTTCCCAACTCCCTAATTTTGCAATTTCCTGTGCACTTTTTAACAGATATTGATGCCGGATCAGTTTGGATTCCGTGATTTTACTTTCGGTAATATCTTCGGTTGTACTTACCAGCATATAGCCTGTTTCTGTTTTAACAGCCGTAATTTTACCTTTCAAAAACAAGCGGGTGCCATCAGGCTTCAAATGTTCCCGAATAAGTGGTTGATTGATAATGGGAGATTTGCCAGTTTTTAAGAGATGTTTGATGTCAGTTTGGTACTTTATCCTTATTTTTTCATTTTGAAGATGCTCTGGTAAAAGCTTATACTGTACATCCCAAATCTTTTTCCCAAGTATGTCAGATGAATGCAATCCTGTTAGTATTTCCAGGTTCGCGTTCCAAACTAGCACTGAACCTGATTCATCGGTAATTGCAATTCCTTCTGATGATTTTTCGATGACACTTTTAAAACGGATTTCGCTCTTACGTAATTTATCTTCTGCTTTTTTCTTTTCGGTAATATCCTGAAAAACGCAATAGGTTTGTTTAAAACTTCCATCCGGATGATAGCCAATACAACCCTCAAAAGCAATATCCAGATAATGTCCGTTTTTATGCCTGATTTTGAATTGTGCATCATGAACATAACCTCGCTTTTTGAAGGCCGGAAAATTTTCCTCGAAATGTGCCTTCCACTCAGGATGCAGAAAATCAATATACCTTTGGCCAATTACTTCTTCTCGCTCGTATCCCAGTGTTTGCAGCCAGGCGGGGTTTATATCTTTAAAGGTGCCATCCTCATTAAGGGATTGGTAAGG
>CAYNTB010000184.1:0-1198 GCA_964399905.1 uncultured Bacteroidales bacterium
CACTTTATTTTTAACCACCTTAACACGCGCCCTGTTGCCTTTGATATCTTCACCCTCTTTTATCTGGCTGAGTCTTCTGATATCCAAACGGACCGAAGAATAGAACTTTAATGCATTTCCACCTGTTGTAGTTTCCGGGTTTCCGAACATAACACCAATTTTCTCTCTCAACTGATTGATAAAAATGCAACATGCACCAGTTTTGCTGATGGTAGCTGTAAGTTTCCGCAATGCCTGCGACATCAACCTGGCCTGTAAACCCATTTTCGAATCACCCATTTCACCTTCGATTTCACTTCGGGGGGTTAAAGCGGCAACTGAATCAATAACGATAACATCAATCGCACCAGATCTGATTAAATTTTCTGTAATTTCCAGAGCCTGCTCACCGTTGTCGGGTTGTGAAACCAACAGATTTTCAATATCAACACCCAGCTTTTGCGCATAAAAACGATCGAATGCATGTTCCGCATCAATAAAAGCTGCTATACCACCGGTTTTCTGACATTCCGCAATAACATGTATCGCAAGCGTAGTTTTTCCGGATGACTCAGGCCCGTATATTTCCGTAATCCTTCCTTTAGGCAAGCCCCCGATTCCGAGTGCATAATCCAATCCGATTGAACCGGTAGAAATTGCACTGATATTTTCCACTGCCTGATCTCCGAGTTTCATGATTGCACCTTTCCCGTAAGATTTTTCAATATTCCCAAGGGTTATTTCCAGTGCTTTTAGCTTTTCTTTTTTCACTTTGTCCATTGCGTTCTCATCTGTGCTCATAATCTCTTTATTTAAATGATTTGACTGGTATGTTCTTTTGTATTAACTTTTGTAATAATCTCTTCTATGATGCCGGTTTCTGAAATAATAAATGTCGTTCTAAAAATCCCGTCATATTCTTTACCCATAAATTTTTTCTTCCCCCACACTCCATATTTAAAAATAATTTCTTTTTCAGTATCAGATATAAGTGGAAAAGGCAAATTGTATTTTTCGGTGAATTTAAGATGAGATTTCTGGCTATCGGCACTGACCCCAATAACCACATAACCCTGATCCAATAATAATTGATAATGATCCCTCAAATTACAAGCTTGTGCCGTGCAACCGGGTGTATTATCTTTTGGATAAAAATAAAGAACTATTTTTTTGCCCTTGTAATCATTTAGGGATATCTCTTTGCCTTCAGTTGTTATAC
>CAYNTB010000184.1:1303-5311 GCA_964399905.1 uncultured Bacteroidales bacterium
TTTATTAACAATTCCAATTTTGTTTGATTCGTAATATTTACAAAACTTAGCAATGCCACATTCGTGGCATTTGGGATTCCGTGCAAGGCAAACATAGCGACCATGTAATATAAGCCAATGATGGGCAAGCGAAATTTTATCCTCCGGTATATATTTTACCAATTGCCTTTCGGTTTGCAATGGATTTTTAGCTCCGGTGGTAAGCCCGAGACGGGCAGAAACCCTAAAAACATGGGTGTCAACGGCCATTGCAGGTTTGTTAAAAACAACCGATGCAATAACATTGGCAGTTTTACGGCCCACACCCGGTAATTGCTGCAGATCTTCAATGTTCTCGGGTACCTGGTTGTTGAATGTATCCACCAGCATTTTTGACATCCCGGCCAGATGCCTGG
This sequence comes from uncultured Bacteroidales bacterium, assembly GCA_964399905.1. GTDB lineage: Bacteria > Bacteroidota > Bacteroidia > Bacteroidales. Next base: position 1,699 of record CAYNTB010000184.1, read on the forward strand.
CTTTATTGTTGGGATAAGAACAGGATTTTATAAGATCAAATATTTCTTCAACTTTTGCTTTTGACATCGAAATTGCATCCGGAAAGCGGCTAAAAATATTAGGCGTAATCAGGTTTACCCTTTTATCGGTACATTGGGCTGACAATATCACAGCAACCAACAATTGAAATGGATTCTGATACTGCAGTTCTGTTTCCGCAAAAGGTTGATTTGTCGAAAAATAATCAATAATATGCCTGTATCTTTCTTTTTTATTCATTTGTTAATGACAATCTTTATACCCTAAGATATTAAAAAGTCCCGGAAATGGACTCATAACCGGGACATTTTTCCAGATTCTTTAAAATTAATTATAAATGAGATGAACAGTGCCCACTTTTTTGGTTTTAAGAATGTCGGAAGCCATGGCATAGTTTAAAATATTTCGCAATGCACTCCGACTTGGGCCGACCTGATTTCCAGTTAAATACGACTGAGTATTCTCACAATAAAAAGACTCGGGAGAAGGGACAGTATTCGGAATATCAAGTATTTCAGGATAAAGAGTAAAGGTTTTTTTCATAAGCTCGAAATAAATTACTAACCGATTTAACGATATAAAAACGGAAGAATAAATTTATTATTGTTTGAGCCTCTTATTTTTATAAGGTCAAAATAATATCCTTATCCTTAACCAGTTTTCTCAAATTTATAAGTGCATACCTCATCCTTCCCAGGGCGGTATTAATGCTCACATCCGTATGTTCGGCAATATCTTTAAAACTCATCCCTGTATAATGTCTTAAAACCAATACCTCTCTTTGTTCAGGAGGTAAATATTCGATCAGGTTTCTGACATCTTCGTGGATTTGATTCGTAATTATTTTTTCTTCGACAGAGCGATCTTTTATCGAGATTGTATCGAAAATATCAAAATCACTATTGTTGTTTTCCATGACAGGAATGCGTTTTGACCGGCGAAAAAAATCAATGATTAAATTATGGGCTATTCGCATTACCCATTGTATAAACTTACCTTCTTCTTTATAATTACCGGCTTTAATGGTATTAATCACCTTGATGAAGGTATCCTGAAAAATATCGTCGGCTAATTGCCTGTCTTTAACAACCATTAAGATGTATGCAAAAACCCTGTTTTTATGACGATTGATGAGAATTTCGAGACCATTTATATCTCCCTCTAAATATCTGCTTATTAGCTGCTTATTGCTAATTATTTCGACTTTCATAAAGCCTCCCTTTACATTGAATATTAGTTAAAAAAGGGTAGATATTTATTCGATAATTAGTCCTCCATTTTTAAGGCTGATATCTTATTAAACAAAGATATAGCAAACGTTTCAAGTGATTTTATACATGCAAATATATGTAATTTATTAAATAATGCAAATATTATTAATAATTTAGCACTTTTTAACAATTAGCGTTCTCCATATTAAATGACAATTGATCACTTAAGTTCGAAGGAATACATTCTGATATCAAAAGCGAGGGTTCATAACCTTAAGAATCTTAGTGTTGCGATTCCCAGGAATAAACTCGTAGTAATTACCGGATTATCAGGCTCAGGAAAGTCATCACTTGCCTTCGACACCTTATATGCCGAAGGCCAGCGAAGATATGTTGAAAGCTTAAGTGCCTATGCGAGACAATTTCTCGGTCGGATGAGCAAACCAGAAGTAGATTATATAAAAGGAATTTCGCCGGCCATTGCAATTGAACAAAAGGTGAATACAAAAAACCCCCGTTCAACCGTTGGAACTTCAACGGAAGTCTATGAATATTTAAAATTATTATTTGCCCGTATTGGCAAAACTTACTCTCCTGTTTCCAATCAAATTGTAAAACGTCAGAAAGTATCTGATGTAACTGATTATATCCTTAACCTGGCTGATGAATCCCATGTACTGATCCTGGCCCCGATACCTTTGAACAAGAACCGGAAACTTAGTGATCAATTAAAAGTTTTAATGCAGCAAGGCTTTGGCAGAATCATCATCGACCATCAGATCTATAAAATCAGCGAATATTTAGACTCCAAAGATGCGGCCTCAAATAAAAAAGCTTATATCCTGATTGACAGATTGGTTGTACATAAAGATGACGAAGATTTAAAATCCAGGATCGGAGATTCTGTACAAACTTCGTTTTATGAAGGCCTTGGTAAATGTGTTATTGAATATCAACAGGATGAAGAAAGCATTCGAAAGGAATTCTCGAATAAATTTGAATTGGATGGGATTCATTTCGAGGAGCCGACTGTCAATTTTTTTACGTTTAACAATCCTTTTGGGGCTTGTAAAAGCTGTGAAGGTTTTGGAAGCGTGATCGGGATCGATCCCGATTTGGTAATTCCAAACAAAACCCTATCGATATACGAAGATGCCGTTGCCTGCTGGAAAGGTGAAAAAATGAGCGAATGGAAGGAACGGATGGTACTGAATGCCTATAAATTTCAATTCCCGATCCATAAACCATATCACGAATTAACTGATGAACAAAAAGAAGTACTCTGGTCAGGAAATGAATATTTTGAAGGCATCAATCAGTTTTTCAGGCATGTCGAAGAACAGACATATAAGGTACAATACCGTGTGATGTTATCGCGATACCGGGGAAAAACGACCTGCCCTGATTGCCATGGAACACGTTTAAGAAAAGATGCGGCCTATGTAAAAGTTGGAGGAAAATCAATTATTGACCTGGTGCTGATGCCAATCAATGATTTACTTTCTTTTTTTAAAGATTTAGCACTTGATGAATTTGATCAAAAAATTGCCGGAAGATTATTAATCGAAATTACAAACCGCTTGCAATTTTTATCTGATGTTGGCTTGGGTTATCTCAACCTCAACCGTAAATCTAACAGTCTTTCGGGAGGCGAATCACAACGGATCAACCTGGCCACTTCACTTGGGAGCAGCCTGGTAGGTTCGATGTATATTCTGGATGAACCAAGTATAGGGCTTCATCCACGCGATACTGAACGGCTGATCGGTGTATTGCAAAAGTTAAAGAAACTCGGCAACACCGTAATTGTTGTTGAACATGATGAAGACATTATTAAAGCCGCTGACCAGATCATCGATATTGGGCCGGAAGCCGGGATCAATGGAGGACATCTTGTCTTCCAGGGCCATTTTTCAGAACTAAAAAACAGCCAAACCCTAACCGCTGATTATATGACCGGCAAAAAGTCGATTATGGTACCGGCCCGAAAAAATCATTGGAGCAAATACATTCTGGTCGAAGGGGCCGAAGAGCATAATCTAAAAAATCTAAGTGTCAAAATTCCATTGAATATTATGACCGTAATAACCGGGGTAAGTGGTTCTGGCAAAACATCTCTAGTCAAAGATATACTTTACCCGGCCCTAAAAAAACGTTTTGGTGGGTTTGCTGGTAAAACAGGAAAATATAAATTCTTAAATGGAGACATCAACAAATTGAGCGACGTAGAATTTATAGATCAAAACCCCATCGGAAGATCATCACGCTCAAATCCAGCTACATATGTAAAGGCTTATGATGAGATCAGGAATCTTTTTGCCGATCAGAAACTATCTAAAACCAGGGGATATAAACCCGGTTATTTTTCCTTTAATATAAGTGG
>CAYNTB010000185.1:0-3957 GCA_964399905.1 uncultured Bacteroidales bacterium
TCAAAAGTTTCCCATCGTACTTTGATATCTTTGTTTCTTTTTTTGTTAGCTTCTGCATGGGTTTTAAAAATATCCATAACCAGTTCATGGATGTATACTTCTTCCTGGTTTATTTTGAGCTGTCCGGCTTCTATTTTGGCAATATCAATGATGTCATTAATCAGGGTAAGCAGCATATTGCTGTTATTTTGGATCAATTCTATAAACTCAGACTTTTCATCTTCAGTTAGATTGGGTAGGCTCAGCAACGCTGAAAAGCCGAGAATTGCATTCATCGGGGTTCGGATTTCATGCGACATATTTGCCAAAAATGCTGTTTTGAGCCTGTCCGATTCTTCTGCTTTTAATTTAGCTTCTTTAAGTTCATTTTCAAACTTTTTGCGCTCGGTAACTTCACGAACAATACCGGTTGCGTGCCACAAATTTTTCTTTTTAATCCTGGAAACAGATAATTCAATCGGAATGATATGTCCTTTTTTATGAACTCCGCCAATTTCAATTGTTTTACCAATGATATTTCCTTCTCCGGTTTTAAAAAAATGATGCAGTGCTTTTTGATTTACGTTTGTAAATTCATTTGGCATCAGCAGATCGTGTAATTTTTGGCCCAGGATTTCCTTTTCGGTATATCCGAAAATTCTTTCTGCGGCTCTGTTCCAGATCGTAACCTCAGCTTTTTCATTCATCATTATTATTCCATCGGTGGCTGTTTCTGTAAGGTTACGAAATTGTTCTTCACTCTCCCTCAGCGCAAGTTTGGATTTTGTCCTCGCCATAACTGATCCGATGCTTCGGGCAACAAATGCCAGAAGGTTAACGTCTTCTTCAGTTAATGCATGTTCATTCTCATAATTCTGAATCGCAGCCACCCCGATAATCTGGTTTGACTCCATGTCAATCAATGGGGCCCCTATCCACACTTTAGGAGTGGTTCCTACGACAACAATATTCTTGTATTTTTTCAGATCGTCGGCGTTTAAATAATTGTAAAGAATAGCTTTGCCGGTTTTTCTTACATAGTCGGTTATCGAGTTTTGAAGCTCATGCATTTCATGTGGTTCAATATTGTCATATTGATCCTTATAGAAAGGGAAAGAGTATTTATTGAACTCCTGGTGATATAATGAAATGTAGAAATTCTGATTGTCGAGAATTTTTCCCAGCTCCAGGTGAATCACTCCTGATAGCTCCTCTATACTCTCAGATTTCTCAGCGGTTTCAGAAATATTCAGTAATACATGTTGTGTGCGTTCTGCTTTTTGCCGTTCGGTAATCACCGATTTTTTTTCAATGGCGCCATGAACTGCCGGCCCTAGTCTTGCCAGATGTTCTTTGGTCACATAGTCGGTAGCTCCTGCTTTTATACAATCAACGGCAACTTCTTCATTTATTGAACCCGTAACGATGATTACCGGGATGTTCTTTTTTTGTTTAAGAACGAAATTTAAAGCCTCCATTCCGTTATATTGGGGCAAACTAAAATCTGAAAGAATAAGATCCGGTTCGAATTCAAGAACACTTTTTTCGAACGAATCTTGACTAAATGCATGAAAAATGTCAAATTCTAAGTCAAGTTTGCTCAATTCATGTCTGATGAGATCAAAATCTGAAGTTACATCTTCAAGAATTATTAATTTAAGTGCTTTTTTCATTTTTAGTTTTGTCAATGAAGGTGCTCATTTTTAGAAATAATTCTTTTGATTTAATGGGTTTGGCAATATAATCATCGCATCCGGCAGCCAGCATTTTTTCTTTGTCGCCTTCCAGTGCAAAAGCAGTTACGGCTATGATCGGAATGTGACTATGAGTTTTTTTGATGGCCTTGGTAGCTTCAAACCCATTTAGTACCGGCATTTGGATATCCATTAATATCAGATCAATCCCTTTTGTTTTGGTTGTCATTTCGATCGCTTCCGCGCCATTTTTCACCCACATGATATTGATACCTGTGCGACGAAGTATCGTTTCCAATAACTGATAATTGGATTCAACATCTTCGGCGATAAGCAGAATCTTATCTTTCCAGTCATTTACTTCTTTTCGTATTGGTTTACTTATTTCTGCTTGTTTTAGTTGGCCCTCAACCAATGGAATTGTCAAATAAAAGACGGATCCTTTACCCTGGCTCGAAACTGCATGAATATTGCCTCCAAGTAATTGAGCAATGTTTTTTGAAATGGCCAGGCCAAGGCCGGTGCCACCATATAAACGGGTATGGGAATCATCTGCCTGCCTGAATCGATCAAAAATTACAGTCATTTTATTTTGAGGGATTCCGATCCCGGTGTCTTTTACATAAAACTGTAAAGACGGAATGTTCTTCCTGGATGCGTTGGAAGGGATTAGGTTGTATCCGATTGTAATACTACCCTTTTCTGTATATTTAATGGCATTGCCTATTAAATTGGAAAGGATTTGTTTTAGACGTTGTGGGTCGCTTCTGATAATCCCATGGTGTTTTTTTTCTGGATATGATAATTTCAGTTCTAGTTTGTTTCCGTCTTCTTTTGTTGTGGATTTTTCGATATTAGCTTGTAATTCTTCCAACAACGTATTAAAATTAAAATCGGTTTCCGAAATTTTCAATTGGCCGGCTTCAATCCTTGCAATGTCAAAAATATCGTCGATCAGCCGAAGAAGGTTTTTGCTGTTATTGTTTATTAAATCTACATATTCAAGCCTGTCTTCGATTGGCAGATCATTGTCGAGCAACAGGTTTGAAAACCCCATTATGGCATTCATGGGGGTTCGGATTTCATGCGACATATTTGCCAGAAAAGCCGTTTTAAGCTTATCAGCTTCTTCGGCTTTGTCCTTTGCATAAAGCAGTTCATTTGCTAACCTTTTCCGGTCACTGATGTCTTCTTTTATTCCTAAAAAATGGGTGATGATACCGTTTTGGTCTTTGATAGGGGAGACAGAGGCCGATTCCCAAAATAATTCACCGTTCTTTTTTTTGTTCAGGAATTCCCCTTTCCATTCACGACCGTTTAGGATGGTTTGCCAGAGTTTTTTATATTCTTCTTTTTTGGTATGATTGCTCTTTAGTATGTTTGAATTATTGCCGATCAGTTCATTTGAATTGTATCCGGTTACTTTCATATAAGCGGAATTTACATATTCAATGTTGCCCTGAATATCGGTGATGACAATGGAAACCGGGCTTTGCTCAACTGCCCGTGATAGCTTACGGATCGTGTCATCCAGTTTAAAAATGTCTGTGACGTCCCTCAGTGCTCCCTGAATGGCTATTTCGCCGTCTAACATGATTTTGCCGCCCAGAGATTCGATCATGATTTTTGAGCCATCCTTTTTTATTCCCGTAAAATTATAATGCGCTGATTCCAGTTTGCCATTTTCTCTTTTTTTGATCATTTCCTTCACCAACTGTGTGCTTTCATTGGCTACAAAATCAACAATTTTTTTCCCGCTCAGATCGATGTCGTTATACCCAAAAATATTGGCAAATTTTTTATTGTGGAACTTTATGAGGCCGTTTTGTATGATATACATCCCTTCTAACGAGTTTTCGACCAACGTTTTGTATTGGCTGTCTTTCTCGCTTAATTCCTGGGTTCGTTGTTTTACAAGTTTTTCCAGTTTCAGGTTTTGTTCGCGCAAATGATCTTCGGCATTTTTGATCCTGAGCATAACATTGATGTGGGTAATCAGCTCGGTTTCATCAAATGGTTTTGTCAAAAACACATCTGCACCAAGCTCCAATCCTTCTATTTTTGATTGGAGCGTAGTCTTTGCGGTTAATAATACTACGGGAATATGGCAATAATCAAAATCTGTTTGAATAATGCTGCAAAGCTCAAATCCGTCCAACTGCGGCATCATCACATCGCTCACTACCAGTTGTATGGATTCCCGTTTAAGTGTTTCAAGCGCTACAGCGCCATTTACAGCAGTGTAAATACTATATTTCTCTTTTAATTCATCCGCTAAAAATTC
>CAYNTB010000185.1:3967-5272 GCA_964399905.1 uncultured Bacteroidales bacterium
AATCCTTTAACTTTGCTTTTTTTGTCCGTCTTTTGTGCAGTCAGCATTATGATGGGTATGTGCCTTGTTGATTCGAGGGATTTTAACTTTTTACATACTTCATATCCGTCCATGTCTGGCATATAAATATCAAGCAGAATGATGTCCGGTCTATCATTGATTGCCAAATTAATTCCGCTCTTTCCGTTTGTTGCAAATATGATATCAATACTCCCCATCAGGTTTTTCAACATTGCTTTTATAGAAACGATATTGTCGTGGTTATCATCAACAATTAATATTTTTGGCATATCATCTGTTTTTTCTAATAAATATTTGACCTTTTAGTTTTTTGAAGCCCATTTTCTCAATCTCAAATCATGCTTGGACACTACAGATGTAATCGTTTATTAAAACACTTTTAAATTTATTAAATGTGAATATGGATTACATTTGATAAAGATAAGCTGCTTTATTAATGCTTTTTATAGGTAAATTACCTATTTTGAGGGCGATAAATCAAAATTAAGCTTGTGTGTTTTTGTTAAAATCTTGTCAAACTGATTTGGTATTCAGTAATGCAATGATTTCAGTGGCAATTTCTTCAATGGGTTTGCTGCTGACTTTTATGATAGCCCATTTGGGATGTTTTGCAAAATAGTTTTGTGCATAATTCAGTTCTTCGGTCACATATCTTATGGATGCATAATTACCTGTTTTCCCACCAAGGTATTCTTCTCTTACCTGGCGCAAAGCAGACAGCCTGGTAGGATTTGTTGTTAAACCAAATACGATGGCCGGGTTGACCGTTTCAAGTTCTTCGGGTGGAATTATTCCTTTAATGATTGGCACATTCGCAACAAACCAGCCTTTATATGCAAGATAGATACTCAAGGGCGTTTTAAAAGTCCGGGATACCCCCAGAAGAATTATTTCTGCTTTACCCAATTCATGTGGCCTGAGACCGTCGTCGTGGTTGAATGCGAATTGCATTGCATCAATGCGCTGGAAGTATTCTTTATTGCGGCTGTGAAATAATCCTGGTTTTTGAACAGGGCTGTTTTCAAACTGATGGCCAAGCCTGGCCAATAAAGGACCCATTAAATCAATGGTTTCAATATTGTTTATTCTACCCGCCCGAATGATTTCGTATCGTATTTCATTTTGCACGATCGTATGTAGTATGAAGGCTTTGGCTTCAATAGCTTCCCCGATTATTTTTCTAACTTCCAGTTTTGTCCTGATATCCGGACGGATAAGTGCATCCACCTCAATGCCGGGAAATTGTGTTAAAGCAGCTTCAAGAGCCTGTCTGGCAGTTCTTCC
>CAYNTB010000186.1:0-5246 GCA_964399905.1 uncultured Bacteroidales bacterium
ATCGATCCAGTAGATTCCAAAGAATAAAATAAGCACGGCCCCCAAAATGACTGCAAAAGAAGATACGGTATCACCGATTAAATGCAGATAGGCACTCTTAATATTGAGGCTGTTTTTTGAATGGTCCTTCAAGAGAAAAACGCCCAATAGATTTGCGATTAAACCGATAGCTGCAACAATGAGCATCGGAAGGCTTTTTATTTCTTCGGGGGATAAAAACCGATGATAGGCTTCGTAAAGCAGAAAGATACTGATCACAATCAGTGTGACTGAATTTAACAATGCGGCCAAAATCTGAATACGCTTATATCCGAAAGTATGTTTATAATCCGAATCTTTTTTGCTCACTTTCAGAGCGATATAAGAAATAAGCATGGCCAGCCCGTCGCTGAAATTATGCAATGCGTCTGAAATAAGTGCGAGGCTGTTGGAGAAAATTCCCCCAATGATCTCAGCTATGGAAATCAAAAAATTTAGAAGAAGGGTGATAAATAAATTTTTCCCTTCTTTTGTTTCATGTGCGTGTAGGTGATGATGCCCCATCAGTTATTTGGTTGTGTTCGTTTTTTTGATAGCTTCATAAAAAGCTTCGTGAATATTAGTTCTTATATTGAGGTCCATAATTTTTGAGTTGGCTGCATCAGGGTGAATCCGGTTCGACAAAAATATATAAATTAAATTATTCTTTGGATCGGCCCAGGCATAAGTTCCTGTAAAACCTGAATGCCCAAAACTTTCATTTGAAGCGCTGTAACAAACAGCACCATCTTCTTCGTATTGCAGCAATGGTTTGTCAAATCCAATTCCCCTTCGGTTTTCGTTCAATGGAAACTGGCATTTTGTAAACTCTTTAATGGTATAATTATTCAGATACTTTTGTCCGCCATAGGTTCCTCCGTTAATCAACATCTGCAATATGACTGCAAGATCGTTGGCATCGGAAAACAAACCAGCATGACCGGAAACTCCTCCCAGCATGGCTGCACCGGGATCATGCACATCCCCATGAATGAGCTGGTGCCTGAACTGTGTATCTTCTTCTGTTGGCACAATTCGGCTCAGCGGATATTTGAACCTGGGCAAATACGAAATATCATTTAATCCGAGAGGTTTGTAAAAGTATTGATCCACATATTTGTCCACCGATCTGTTTGTTATATTTTCGATGGCTGAAGCCAATAAATAAAATCCAAGGTCACTGTATTTATAATCATTCTTTTCGCGCAATGGCGATAATATAATGCTATCAATGATGGCATATTTGTAATCACTTCTAATGTATAAATTTTCAGCAACCCGAGTTGTATAGGCATCATTTAGCTGTTTACTGTAGATGTCCGGATTTAGTTCATTCTTATTCAGGGTGCTCATATAATATGGAATCCAGGCCTGAAGTCCTGCCTGATGGGTCATAACATCACGGACAATCATGTTTTCTTTATTCGAATATTTCAAATAAGGCAGATAATCTGACAACCTTTGGTCAACATCTATTTGCTTGTTTTCATAAAGTTTCATGATTGAAATTGTGGTGGCTGCAATTTTTGTAATTGAAGCAACATCATACAAATCATCCTGTTTTACAGGGTTGTTTGTTAAAAATGTATGGTTCCCAAAAGCTTTATGATAAAAAACAACGCCATCTTTTATAGCCATGATCTGGCATCCGGGATATGCTTTTTCTGTAATTCCTGAAATGGCAATTGAATCTACTTTTTCGATCGATTTGGGATCTATCCCCAATTCTTCGGGGCAGCTGTATTTAATCCTTGTTTTCGCAGTGACGATTCCTGAGTTTACAGGATAAATCTCACTGGCCGAAACAGGAAGTTTTCCCTTGGCATCAAAACCCCCGAAAATTAATTGTGCCGATAAGTCATAAACCATTTCATTGTCTTCGTACGACATCACAATTGACTTAAGATTCGTGTCATTTTTAATCAATGAAAGGGAATAGGGGTTGGCGAAAATATCGAGAACCACCGGATGCAATTTTTGAATACTGTCAATAAAATTTAAGGAAGATTGGCTGATCCCAAAATTATTCGAAGGATATATGCTCGTGTTTTGAATGCCAATGATCACCAGGTTAAATCCGCTTAATTCAGTCACCAGCTTTTTTTGTTCTTCTTGAGACGACTCTTTAGGAAGATAAAAATGCTCAACGGCTGCATAATTGCTGAGACGTTTCTGGAATTTCGTGACTGCATTGTATCCAATCCCAACGCTGGCAATCCGCAAAGTATCGAGCCGTTTCAGCGGCAGCAATGAATCGGTATTTTTAACAATGGTAATCGCATTTTCGTAAAGCTTTTGAATCAGATATTTGGTTGATTGGTTGTTAAGATCTTCCAATAAATTATTCGAATGGGGTGTTTCGGATTTAGCCAATCCGGCCTTGAATTTATAACTTAATATTTTCTTGCAGCTCTCATTAATTCTTTCTTCTGTAATGGTTCCTTTCTCAACGGCTCTTTTTATGATTCTGATCGCTTTTGGCACATCCTGGGGCAAGAGTAAAATGTCATTTCCGGCTTCAAGGGCGGTTTGTTCAATATCACCCGGTTTGAAATATTTGGTAACACCGCTCATATCCAGTGCATCCGTCACAACCAATCCATTGAATCCCAATTCTTTTTTTAACAAATCCGTTACAATCGGTGTGGATAGCGTGGAAGCAGTATTGGCTTGTGTTTCATAAGCAGGGATATAAAGATGGGCAATCATCATCCCGTCCAGGCCATTATTTATCAAAGATTTGAAGGGAAATAATTCGATGCTGTCCAGACGTAACTTCGTATGATTAATGATTGGAAGGCTCTGATGTGAATCAATGTCTGTGTCGCCATGGCCAGGAAAATGTTTCGCAATTGCAAGCACGCCATTGTTCTGAAGGCCTTTCATGTACATCAGTCCTTTGTTGGCAACATTCTGTTTGTTTTCTCCAAAAGAGCGGCTGTTAATAACAGGGTTTTTAGGATTTATATTTATATCGATCACAGGCGCAAAATTCATCTGAATGCCCATTCTCTCGCACTGTTTTGCGATCTCAGTTCCCATTTCATAAATTAAGCTGTCATTTTGAATGGCTCCCAGTGTCATCTGGTAAGGAAATTTAATAACTTCGTTCAGCCTCATACCAACACCCCATTCAGCATCCATCGATATAAATAAAGGAGTTTGAGCTAAAGATTGCCATTCCTTTGTCTTTTCAAGTTGTCTGACAGCATCGTTACGAAAAAAGGTAACACCCCCGATATTATAATCTTTTATGTATTTATCAATTTCCGGATCATAATCTTTATCAGCCTGATTGGCCCTGACAACAAAAAGCTGGGCAATTTTTTGTTCAAGGGTTAAGGATTGATATACCGAATCAACCCATTGAATTTGAATTTTTAAAGTTGAATCAGATTGTGCATTGACCGACTGAAAATGAGCAAACAAGAAGAGATTTACAGATAAAAAAAACAAACAAAATTTCCGCATGTAACCTTAATTATTTAGAAAGCTTAAAAATAGAAATAATTTTATGATTTCAGGACCAATTAATCAAGAATAATTTATGGAAGTTAAGAGCTTCTTATTTAAAACTTATTCTATTTTATCAACAAACGATGGGCAACAAAATATAAAACTTAATTTTGCAAAAAAAAGTATTTATGTCTGAAATAGAAGTATTAGAACGGACTGCCGTCCAGGTAAGAAGAGATATCATCAGAATGGTAAATGGTGTAAAATCGGGGCATCCCGGTGGATCTCTGGGTTGTGCAGATTTCTTAACATGCCTGTTTTTTAAGATCATGAAGCATCATCCGGCGAAATTTCAAATGAATCCTCCGGACGAAGATATCTTTATTTTGTCGAACGGGCATATTTCGCCGGCATATTATAGTGTTCTTGCACGTTGCGGATATTTCAGTATTAAGGAACTGGGTACTTTTCGCAAATTGCATTCAAGGTTGCAGGGACATCCTTCTGTAGCTGAAAATACACCTGGAGTCAGGATTTCCTCAGGTTCGCTGTGCCAGGGTTTGTGTGTCGCGATCGGGGCTTCTGAATCAAAGAAACTTAATTCAGATAAAAATCTGGTATATGTATTAATGGGCGATGGGGAGCTTGAAGAAGGTCAGGTTTGGGAAGCTGCCATGTATGCATCTGCCAAAAAAGTGGATAACCTGATAGCTGTCGTTGATTATAACGGTAAACAGATTGATGGACCCACAGATGAAGTTTTATCACTGGGAAATTTGAAAGCGAAATGGCAGGCATTTGACTGGGAAGTAATGGAAATGGACGGGCATAATATGAACGAAATCATCGATACATTAAATTTGGCAAAAAGCAGAACCAACAAGCAAAAGCCGATTGTGATCATCATGAGAACCGAAATGGGTATGGGGGTCGATTTTATGATGGGTACCCATAAATGGCATGGGAATGCTCCCAACGATGAACAGACCAGGATCGCATTGGCTCAATTAACTGAAACTTTGGGGGATTATTAAACTTAGTTTTTCGAATAAACCATAAAAAATGAAAGAAATTAAAATATTTGATCACCAGGATACACGATCGGGTTTCGGTGCTGCTTTGCTTGAGTTGGGCCGTAATAATAAAAATGTAGTAGCCCTCTGTGCCGACCTTACAGGATCGCTGAAAATGGATGCGTTTGCGGCTGAATTTCCGGAACGGTTTTTCCAGGTGGGTATTGCAGAAGCAAATATGATCGGTATTGCCGCAGGGATGACCCTCGGCGGAAAAATTCCTTTTACGGGCACTTTTGCCAACTTTTCGACCGGCAGGGTGTACGATCAGATCAGACAGGCAGTGGCTTATTCAAATAAAAATGTAAAAATTTGTGCTTCTCATGCCGGGGTTACACTTGGCGAAGATGGAGCGACTCATCAAATTTTGGAAGATATTGGTTTGATGAAAATGCTGCCGAATATGACAGTGATAAATACCTGCGATTATAATCAAACCAAAGCTGCAACCATTGCAATTGCTGAACATATCGGTCCGGTTTATCTTCGCTTTGGTCGCCCGAAAGTACCAAATTTTACGGCGCCTGATCAATCCTTTATCATCGGTAAAGCAAATATGATCAATGAAGGTACCGATGTAAGTATTTTTGCCACAGGTCATTTGGTTTGGCAGGCAATAGATGCCGGTCATAAATTGGCCGAAAAAGGGATAAGTGCCGAAATTATTAATATTCACACAATTAAACCACTGGATGAAGA
>CAYNTB010000187.1:0-5243 GCA_964399905.1 uncultured Bacteroidales bacterium
AGACAAACATGGAAATATTTGGTTGGCACTTTGTGTGATGGATGTTTCACCAAATCAGGATTTGAGTTTGCCCCTCCAGAACCAGGTTATTAACTTTAAAACTGGCGAATCATTTCATTTTCCAAAGAATAAAAAAGAGATCGAATTATCCAAAAGAGAGAAAGAAATTCTGGGTCTGATATCGGACGGATTAATCAGCAAAGAAATTGCTGATAGTTTATTTATTAGTGTTCATACCGTAAATACCCACAGGCAAAAAATTATTGAAAAACTTGGTGTTAAAAATTCACACGAAGCCATCAAGATCGCGAAAGAATACAGATTACTCAATTAATTTAATTGCCGACTTAAATATTTAAATTTTCCTTAAAATCATTATATACAACCTCATAGTTGGGATACAAGTCATCTTTTGCGGGTTGGGACTCATATTTTCCCGGACCAACTTACATTATAGGTGCAAATTATTCCGTCTTTCTTCAGCTTATTAAACAGCATTTGGCAATAATTCAAATACCATCATTGGGTTGTCAATCCTAAAACATTCGATGATCATAGAGGCCTCCTTTATTTAGAATAAAATTCATCCTGATTTTAAATCCTTTTCTTTAATTTTAGGGCACTTCTTTTCTGAACAGATACACATGAAAAAAACATTACTTTTTATTGCGCTTATCATCTATACGCTTAGCCTTTCTGCCCAGCAGGATGAACAAATGATCAGGCAAATTTACAATGAAGCCCTCACCAGCGATGTGGCACACCATCAGTTAAAATGGTTGTGCGAAAACACCGAAGGCCGCATTAGTGGTACGCCGGAAGCAGCAAAAGCCGTTGATTATACCTACCAGGAAATGCTGAATATGAACCTGGACCGCGTTTATTTACAGCCTTGTATGGTAAAAGCCTGGAAACGCGGACAGCCGGAAAAAGCTTTTATTATTTCGGGCAAACAACAGTTTGAAGGGCCTGTTTCGGCCCTGGGGCTGGGCATTGGAACGGGCAGCGGCGGGCTTCACGCAGAAATTGTTGAAGTTTATGATTTTGAAGATTTAAAGGAGTTGGGCCGTGAACAGATTGAAGGAAAGATCGTTTTTTTTAACAAACCCATGGATCCGAGGCTGATAAATACCTTTGCCGCTTATGGCGGTGCGGCAGGATTGCGTGTAAACGGAGCTGCGGAAGCTGCCAAATATGGTGCCGTAGGGGTGGTGGTTCGATCCCTGACGCTTGCCAAAGATGATTTTCCACATACCGGGGTAATGCATTACGAAGAGGGCGTTGAGCAAATTCCGGCCGTAATGATCAGCACCAATGGAGCGGATTTTTTGAGCGAACAAATTAAAAAGGAAGAAGGCTTGCAGTTTTATTTCCAAACAAGCTGTTATACCGAAGCCGATGTTGTTTCGCATAATGTCATCGGAGAAATCAAAGGCTCGGTATATCCCGACCAGATTATTACCATTGGCGGGCATCTGGATGCCTGGGATAACGGGCAGGGGGCACACGACGATGCCGGAGGATGTGTGCAGTCGATGGAAGTGTTGAGAATATTTAAGGCGCTTGGCATCAGGCCCAATTATACCATACGTGCAGTCATGTTTATGGATGAAGAAATTGCACAGCGGGGCGGACAAAAATATGCCGAACAGGCAAATGCAAATCAAGAAAAACATCTGATGGCCTTTGAGCAGGATCGCGGTGTACTGGTTCCGCGGGCCATTGCTTTTTCGGCCTTTGATCCGGAAAATGAGAAGCATCAAAATTTCAAGGCCCTCCTAAAACCCTATAATATAGAGGTTGTAAAAGGAGGCGGTGGGGTGGATATCGGTCCGCTCAAACAGTTTTATCCGGATATTGTTTTTGGAGATCTGATCACCGACGATCAGCGCTATTTTGATTTTCACCATTCGGGCAACGACAGTTTTGATCAGGTGAATAAGCGCGAACTGCAACTCGGTGCCGCTGCCATAGCTTCCTTAATTTATCTGATCGATCAGCATGGGATCAACTAAAACACGATGGATTGAAAATCAATGGGTTTGAATTACGAATAAAATTCGTTTAATAAGCACCAAATAACAATTAACAAATATCAAAAAATACCCAATATTCAAGATATCAAAAACATTACAAATTGTTTGTTAGGATTTAAATCTTAAATTGCATCTTGATTATTGAGCTTTGAGATTTACTTGAAATTTGCCCGCCTGACGAATCATTCGGGCAAGGAAAATGAGAATTCTGATTTTTGTTGATATTTATAGAAACTAAAGTATCTGCAATGAAATTGCAGGGTTTTAACCTTTAAATTGATAATAAACAGCCACCTCAGAAAGCAGGCTTTTTTGAAAGGATATTGTCCGAATTAACACAGCTATTACTCTATCCTGAGCGAATCCACCGGATTTGAGCGGGCCACTTTAACCGTATGATAAACCACCGTCAGCAAAGTTATCACAAGCAATAAAATGGCTGCCATTATAAAGGTGGTCACACTGAGGGTGGTCCGGTATTCGTAATTGTCCAAAAAGCTTTGCATATAATAATAGGCCAACGGAAAAGCAATCAGAATAGATATTCCAATTAAAACCAGATAATCTTTAAAGATGAGTTGGATCACATTTTGAGCCTGTGCCCCCAATACTTTTCTGATTGATATTTCCTTGGTTCGCTGCTCAACCGTATAGGATGCCAGTCCAAATACGCCCAGCGAAGCAATGGCAATTACAATAATTGAGAATAAAGTGTAAAGAACGCCTCGTTTTTCATCGGGTTCAATTTGTTCGAAGAGATTGTCTTCCAGGTAACTGTATTCGAAAGGCGACAAAGAATATGTTTTTTTCCAGGCCCTTTCAATATTTTCAAGGGTTTCTTTTCCGGCACCATCTGCCAGCTTAACATAAACAATAGGGCCGTTTTCACGCAAATAAAGCATGAAGGTTTCCACCGGATTGTACAATCCTGTTTGGTGATAGTCTTTCATTAATCCTATAACTTTTGCTGGAGAATCATCACTCAAACATACCTTTTCCCCCCGAGGTTAGTTCCAGCCCCCACGATCGGCAATGCTTTGGTTTACCAAAACAGACAGGGTATCGGTTGCAAATTCTTCAGAAAAACTTCGTCCCTGAAGCATTTCGATGCCGAGTGTTTGTATAAACCGATAATCACATCCGGCCATATTTACACCCTTTTCCTGCATTCCTTCCGAAGTTTCGACCGATATCAGGTTTTTCCCCGATCCCACACCCATCGGCGTATCGGTACTCCCCACATTTACCACCCCTGAAATCGACAGCAACTCATTTCTGAGTACAGGTAATTTTTCAACCATTTCGCGGGTATTTAAAATCAGGCGCAGTGTATTCTCTTTATCAAAACCCATGTCTTTTTTCTTCAGATATTCAATTTGATTATAAACCACCATGGTACTGATGATCATGCTCAGCGAAATGGCAAACTGAACAACCACCAGTGCTTTTCGAAGTAGCCCATGACTGCTGCCTTTGGCTTGTTTGCCCTTTAATGCATTGATGGGTTTAAACCTGGAGAGGAAGAAAGCAGGATAAAGGCCGCTTAATAAACCGAGGATGATAATAATACTAAGCAATGCGAATATAAAAGAAGATTTGCTAAAGAAAGAAAAATCCAGCGATTTGCCCGAAATTAAATTAAACTGGGGCAAGAGGAAATAACACAACAGCAGGCTGATGAGCATTGAAACGATGGTTAATACCACTGATTCGGCCAGAAACTGTCGAATCAACATGCCCTGATGAGCACCTGCCACTTTCCGAATTCCGACTTCACGCGACCGTTTTACTGATCTTGCGGTGGTTAAATTCATATAATTGATTCCGGCAATGAGTAGTAAAAAGATAGCAATGATGAAGAATATTCTTACAAAACGGATGTCGCCGCTGGCTTCCGAATCTCCTTCTCCAATCGGATAAAGATGAATATCACCAAGGGGCTGCAACTGATAATCAATATAAACCCCTACATTTTCAAAAATAGGAGCCATAAATTTAGCATACATTTCTTCCAGCTTTTTGTCGAATGCAGCCACGTCTGTGCCTTCCTTCAGCAACAAATAAGTTGGCAAGCCGAAATTTCCCCAGCTTTGCCGCCTTGATTCGATCGTATTCCATGACATTAAGGCCGAAAACCGGAGGTGCGAATTTTGGGGCACATCCCTGATTACTGCTGTTACTTTTAAAGATCGGTCTTCATTGGTAATTATTTTTCCCATGGGATCTTCATCCCCAAATAGTTTATTGGCGAAGCTTTTTGTCAATACAATTGAATTGGGTTCATCGAGTGCCGTTTCCGGGACACCACTGATCATCGGATAGGTAAATACCTCAAAAACTGTAGAATCCACAAAACAAACGTCATTGTCGTAAAATTGTTTATCGCCGTATTCAAACAAACTTTTACCGATTCCCTGAAAACGTATGGCATCCTGAACTTCAGGATAATCCTGCTTTACCTGCGTTGCAAAAGGGATCTGGGTCACGTTCCAGATAAAATCATCATCGGTTTCGGTAATATGAGAGGACACCCGGTAAATTTGGGCATGCTTCTCATGATATTTATCGTAACTCAATTCATCAAAAACATAAATGAGCAATAAGAGGGTGCTGGTTATACCGATGGTTAATCCGAGAATATTGATCAGGCTGTAACCAAAATCTTTGGTAATATTTCGGATGGCGAATTTAATTTGATTATAGATCATGGGATGGGGTTATATTGCCGTGTTTTATGGTTAAATTTTATTTGAGATCAAAATTTAATCCGCCTTCGCGTTCCGCTGCGGCGGACGAGAAGGCAGTGGTATAATTCCCCGTAGCTTGCTGCGGAATTTTGTTTCCAAAGCTTGCTTTGGGGTTCATACTATTGATTATGCCATATTCAGAAAGACGTTAAATATTTTGAATGGTTGGAATCACTCATTCAGAAATATTATTCCTTATAGCTAAAGACTTCAAAACTAGCAAAACATTACACCCAAAAAGTTAATGGGAAGTTAATATTGGTTAAATAAGTGTTAAATTTTGTGAAAAGATATCAATTTTAACGCCCTTGTGTGGATGCTTAAATGGACCGTCCGTATATAAAATGCCCGCATTTTTTCCCATCCAGCTGAATGATGTCCGGGAAATGACCCCATTGTTTGAAATTTTGTGCAGATGAAGGAAAGGATTTGCTATGTTGCAGAATGTATCCCGTCGTGA
>CAYNTB010000188.1:0-5225 GCA_964399905.1 uncultured Bacteroidales bacterium
AAACATTGATTACATCGTCAACGCGTCCCATAATCCTGTAATATCCTTCTTCGTCGCGTTTGGCACCGTCACCCGTGAAGTATAAGCCTGGATAAGTTGAAAAATATGTTTGACGGCATCTTTCATGATCGCCCCAAGTTGAACGGATCATTCCCGGCCATGGGAATTTGATACATAGATTACCTTCAACACTATTTCCTTTCAATTCCTTACCTTCATTGTCAACCAAAATTGGCTGAACACCCGGTAATGGCAATGTTGCGAAGGATGGTTTGGTAGGAGTTATTCCTGCAAGTGGTGTAATCATGATGCCGCCTGTTTCGGTCTGCCACCAGGTATCAACGATGGGACATTTACCGCCACCAACTACATCATGGTACCAGCGCCATGCTTCTTCATTAATAGGTTCACCAACGGTTCCTAATACTTTTAATGAACTGAGGTCATGTTTTGTAACAAAATCATTGCCTTGTGCTACCAATGCCCTGATTGCAGTTGGTGCAGTATAGAATTGAGTAACTTTGTATTTTTCAACAACTTCCCAGAAACGACCAGCATCAGGCCAGGTAGGAACACCTTCAAACATAATTGAGGTTCCTCCGGTCAATAATGGACCATAAACGATGTAAGAATGGCCGGTTACCCATCCGATGTCAGCAGTACACCACCAAATATCCCCATCACTATATTGGAATACATTTTTGAAGGTATATTCGGCCCATGCCATATATCCTGCAATGGTATGCTGAACCCCTTTTGGTTTTCCGGTTGATCCCGAAGTGTAAAGAATGAATAAAGTGTCTTCAGAATCCATTACTTCTGCTTTATTTTCTTTGCTTGCATTTGCAATGGCATCGTCCCACCAAATATCTCGACCTGCTTTCATGGTAATTTCTTCGCCGGTACGTTTAAAAACAATAACCGTTTTAACCGTTGGGCAGGATTCCAAAGCTTCATCAACAATTCCTTTTAAAGGAATGCTTTTTGTTCCGCGATAGCCTCCATCTGAGGTAACAACAATATTTGAAGTGCCATCGATGATACGATCTGCCAGTGCATTTGCAGAAAATCCGGCAAATACGATTGAATGGATCGCACCTATTCTTGCACAAGCTAACATGGCTATGGCAAGCTCAGGAATCATCGGTAAGTAAAGGGTTACACGATCACCTTTTTTTATCCCCTGTGCTTTTAATGCATTTGCAAACTGATTTACTTTTTCAAAAAGTTCAAAATAGGTCAATACAACATTGTCTTCTTTCGGATCGTTAGGCTCCCAAATAATGGCAGGCTGATCCTTCCGCATAAACATATTTCTTTCGAAAATATTTTCAGTTATATTTAATTTACCTCCTGTAAACCATTTAACATCCGGACCATTGAAATCCCATTCGAGAACCCTGTCCCATTTTTTGTGCCAGTAATAATCTTCTGCTATTTTTCCCCAAAATGCTTCCGGGTCGGCTACACTTTCCTTATATGCCTGTAAGTATTCACTAAAGGATGTAATTTTGTTTGTCATAATGCAAGTTTGTTTAATTAGACTATAGTTATTTTTTTAATGATTTGGTTTTTAATCGTATCCAATTGTTAAAACATTAACAATTGATGTAAAAAAAATTATGTTGTTATTGCGAATATTTATTAAAACCCCAAATATAAGATAATTTTTTTTAAACTTTAGCTAAATTCACTCTAAATAGGACATCATTATAAAACAGTTTTTTGAAGAATTAAAAGCATTAATTGAAACATACACACATTTGTAACAAACCCGCTCAATAATTCCTTTCCGCTTATTATTTAAAAATAATTTAGAGCAATTATATTTAAAAAAACAGGCTAAAATATATCTGATTATATGGGCAGGGTTGAAGTTTTCTGCGTAATTTTGCAGTCTCTAAAAATCAGCTTGTTTTTATGAAACAAAAGCTCTTTTATTTGATGGTAATGAATTATTGTTAGAAGATAAACAGTTATTTAAATATGGAATGAAAGCAGTTTTTATTACTCCTGACAAGCATTAAAAATAATTAATAAAGAATGAAAATTTTAGTTTTGAATTGTGGTAGTTCATCAATAAAATATCAATTATTTAATATTGAGAATGAAGAATTACTCGCGAAAGGGATCATTGAAAAAATTGGATTGGAAAATTCGATCGTTAAGAATGAACGCAATGATGGTAAAAAAATTAAGCTTGAACTGAAAATTGACGACCATAAGGCGGGCATCGAAAAAGTATTAAGCATATTAACCAGTAAGGATAACGGTTCTTTGCTTGATTTGAACGAAATTTCAGCGGTGGGGCACCGGGTGGTTCATGGAGGTGAGAAATTTAATTCAAGTGTGCTGATTACCGAAGAAGTGATTGATAAAATGGAGGAACTTATTGATTTGGCACCTTTGCATAACCCTCCAAATTTGATAGGTATTCATGCAATGAAAACATTATTGCCGCAAATTCCTCAAGTGGGCGTTTTCGATACCGCTTTTCACCAAAGTTTGCCAGCCCGGGCTTTTCATTACGCAATACCCTATGATCTTTATGAAAAATACGGGATTCGACGATATGGTTTTCATGGTACAAGCCATCGATATGTATCCAAACGGGCTTGTGAATTCCTGAATATGGACTATGGAAAACAAAAAATAATCACCTGTCATTTGGGTAATGGCGCTTCAATTGCAGCTGTTATGAATGGCAAATCTATTGACACTTCGATGGGTTTAACACCCGTTGAAGGTTTAATGATGGGAACGCGCACCGGGGATTTGGATATCGGAGCTTTGTTCTATATTATGGATAAAGAAAAACTCGGAATTGCCGAGGCAAATAACCTGGTGAACAAAAAAAGCGGTGTATTGGGAATTTCCGGTATTTCTTCAGATATGAGAGAAATAGAAACTGAAAGGGACCAAGGAAATGAAAGGGCTGAACTTGCCCTCGATATGTATCACTACCGTGTAATAAAATATATAGGTGCTTATGCCGCAGCAATGGGTGGTATTGATATTATTGTGTTTACAGGAGGAATTGGAGAAAATGGACCAGAAACAAGGGAAGAAGTTTGTAAAGATCTTGGATTTATGGGAGTTAAATTCGATGCGAGCTTAAACAATAATAAAAGAGGGGTGGAAGTTGAAATCAGTGCCCCCGATTCCAAAGTAAAAGTTGTTGTAATCCCAACCAATGAAGAATTGGTTATTGCCCAGGATACTTACAGAATTATTTCAGAATAATGACTATAGTGGTAACAAAAAAGAGGCTTTTAAGCCTCTTTTTTGTTTGATCTCTTTTTACATTTCTTCCATCAACTCATCTGTTATTTCCAGGTTATGGAAAACATTTTGTACATCATCGTCTTCCTCAAAAATCTCAATCACTTTCATAATTTTTTGGGCGTCTTCTAATTCAAGCTTTATGGTTTCGTGAGGGATGCGCTGAAGCTCCGCATTTTCGGGTTCAATTCCCAATGACTCAAGTTTTTTCATCATGGATCCGAAATTTTCCAATGAAGTTGTCACTGAGAAAAATTCATCTTCAGATTGAATATCTTCTGCTCCGCCGTCAATCATTTCCAATTCAAATTCATCCTGATCCAGATCTCCTTTTGGAATGGTAAATATTCCTTTTCGTTCAAATAAAAAACTTAATGAACCGTTGGTGCCAAGGTTACCGCTGTATTTATTAAAAATAGCACGTATATTACTCACGGTTCTTTGTTGATTATCAGTTGTACATTCGATATATACAGCAATACCGTGTGCCAAATAACCTTCAAAAGTTTGCTCAATAAAATTTGCAGCATTTTTGTCAGAACCTTTATTTATGGCTCTTTGCATGGTATCCTTAGGCATACTTACTCCCTTGGCATTTGCAATGGCTACTCTTAATCTCGGATTTCCATCCGGATCCGGTCCTCCTCCGTCTTTTACAGCTACGGTTATCTCTTTGATAATCTTCGAAAACATTTTCGATCTTTTGGCGTCCAAAGCACCTTTTTTTCGCTTAATTGTTGACCATTTACTGTGACCTGACATATATAAAATTTTAGGTTAATCTTTTACAAAAACGTGTGTAAAATTAAGAAATTCTTTGTTTCAAAAACCTGACTCAGATTCATTTATTAAAAATTTTAATTGTTCAAAAAAAAAGCTTCCCATCGGGAAGCTTTTAAATGATCATGATAAAAATTACCATTTTAACAGAGACAGACCAATTGAAAATGGATAAAGTTCGGGCCCCTGATCTTCTTTAAATAATGTTGTGATTGAGTAGGTGGCATACAAATTAATCCATCCCCAACCTATCATAAACATGGCATCTGCTTTAAAAGGATTTAAATGATAAGAGCCAAATTCTTTAAACCTTTTACGATCCGGTGAGGTTTTAACATAAGCAGGATTACCGCTAACCGGATCAATTAATGCATATTCTTTATTTTTTTCCTCAAATTTGATTTTGGTATGTGATCCGATTCTTAAGCCGAATACCATACCTGCCGAAATATGAAAACTGTCGCGATTGCTATAACTATTGGTTTGGTATTCCAGGATAAAAGGCAGGTTTAAGTATGTTGCCACCAATTTACTTTTACTGATATAAATACCTTCGTTATAGTAACCCTCAATACTTGGTTCGGTGCCAATTAAGCTCACGCTTCTATCGAAATGGTAACTTCTGATTTCAAACCCCAGCCCGGTAGCCATCCCAAAACGGTTATCTCTTGTAAACCTTATATTCTGTTCAAAAATATTAATATCAACCCTGATAGATTTGGCCAGATTCAGATCCAGATAATTGTATTCCTGGGGGAAATCCATATTATGATCAGGGGTTAAATAACCATTTATTCCTAATAAAACCCCTGCCCAGTTACTGTTAAATTTGTCCCTGTACATTCTTCGGTAACGGGCATTTCCATATTCATCAACGATAAACCAATGCCGTCCGATTTTTACGGTAGTGGAGTCCCGCGTATCATTAAATTGCACATTAAATCTGCCCAGGTCGAGCCTTGCCTCGTCTCTCTCATCCAGCGTTAATTTATATTCTCGATAAACTTTTTCTGCGTTTTTTCTGTTCACCTGTGCAGGAATATTCTGATACTCAACTTTACTGTTGTCGTTAGAAGTGATGTTTAATTCATTCTTTGTATTAACGAAAGCCGGGACCAACTTCGTCTGGACCAGCGACGTGGACGGGGACGAACTCTTCACCT
>CAYNTB010000189.1:0-545 GCA_964399905.1 uncultured Bacteroidales bacterium
TTCGAACGCCTGCCCGACACGACCCGCGACGATCTCGGCTGGCCTGACAGTTGTTGGAATCCGTAACAACTTACGGTACGATTCCGTAAATTTTAGCAAGCCTTCTGATCGGCTTTGGATGGCCTCAATCCCTTCATTTAAATAATTGCCGGCTTCAGGGTCGATTGCATTTTGTTCTTTTACCAATTCTTTAATAGATTGATTAATGGTGCCGCTTAATGAAATAATGGGCGATAAAGTATTCATAATTTCATGGGTCAGTACGCGAATCAATTTGTTGTATGATTCCATCTCGTTGGCGTCAAGTTCGCCATGAATATCCTTGATAGAGATCAGCTTAAATTCGTGCAAACCCAGTTTGTATTGATTTGTGTGTATTGCAAATGGTTGTTTCGAATGATGCAATTTTAAATTGATGAGCCGTTTTTCATTTGGTTTTGTTTCTTTTATGATTTCACAAAATTCCTTGTTTATTTCTGAAATGTTCTGACCGCGGCTCAGATAAGGACGGTCCAGGATTTTTTTAAAAGCATCATTGATCAATT
>CAYNTB010000189.1:555-5224 GCA_964399905.1 uncultured Bacteroidales bacterium
GTAGCGCTTCTCTGAATTTTCCAGTCTTTGTCAACCGAAATGATCCCAACATCAAGGTGCTCCACCAGATTTTGCAGGTGTTGGTTCATGAGTTCCCGTTCAAAACTGATCCTGCGGAATTGATCCTGAATAATTTTAAAGGTTTTGTACAAATGATCAATGTTCTTGCCTTTTGAATGATTCGAATAATTGATAGTTAAGTCGTTGTGGATGAATGAAGTGAGGAAGTTTGTGAAATCGCGATTGGTTTTGTCGATAAAATGAAACAGATTGATGTTGAGAAACAGAAGTGATAAAAACGCAAAAAATGTAATAATGTAATCAATATGAACAAACAAAAAATAAATAATTATTGCGATGTTCAACGTAATGAACAATAGCCTGAAAATGATATTGATATAAAAATTTCTAAAGCCCATATTTTTCAATTCTTCGGTAAAGCGAACCCCTGGTCAGGCCGAGTTCTTTGGCTGCTTTTGTGAGGTTGCCTGCATAATTACGGATGCATTTTTCGATGGCTTGTTTTTCAATTTGTTCCAGATTGTAAACTTGCTCTTTGCTTGGTGATGAGTTTGTGGTGTCCTGAAGTAAAAAGTTGAAGTCATTTGATTTGATCGCTTTGCCGTCACTCATAATCACAGCCCTTTCGATGGCATGTTGCAATTCCCTTACATTGCCCGGCCATTCAAATTTCTGGAGCTTGTTAACCACGTATTCCGGAAGTTGTAAACCGGGTTTACCATATTTTTGCTTATAAATTTTTAAAAAATGTTCTGCCAGCAGTGGAATGTCTTCCAGACGTTCTCTCAGGGGAGGGATTTCAAGTTCAACTGTATTGATCCGGTAAAACAAATCCTGACGGAACCTGCCTGTATTGATCAGGTTTTGAATGGGTAAATTTGAAGCACTGATCAGCCTGATATCAACCGGAATATCAAGATGGCTGCCGATACGGTTAACTTTGCGTTCCTGCAATACCTTCAGTAATTTTGATTGAAGTGCTGGTGGCGTATTCGTGATTTCATCCAGAAAGAGGGTGCCACCCGAAGCTGCTTCAAACCTTCCGATGCGATCCGTTTTAGCATCGGTAAACGAACCTTTGGTATGACCAAATAATTCGCTTTCGAACAATGATTCGCTGATGCTCCCCATATCTACATTGATAAATGCTTCTTGACTTCGTAGAGAAAAATTATGGATGGCACGTGCGATCAATTCTTTGCCGGTTCCATTTTCACCTTTGATCAATACATTGGCTTCCGTCGGGGCAATTTTTTTAATCTGATCAATCAGCGAGTTCATCCCTTTCGATCCATAAACAATATCAGAAAATTGTTTATTAATATTTTCCGTCAGAAACAATTGCTGATTTCTGAGTTGATCAATTTTTCGTTTGCTTAAACATAATTCTGCAGCAGCAATGGTCGTTGATAACAGTTTTTCGTTTTCCCAGGGTTTCACCACAAAGTCAAGAGCACCTGCTCTGATGGCCCTGACAGCTTTTTCAATTTCTCCGTAAGCGGTAATACTTATCAGACTTATTAATGGATCTATTTCTTTGATTGATTTTATCCAGTAAATACCTTCATCTCCACTTGTATTGCCTTTTGCAAAATTCATGTCGAGCAAGGCCACATGAAATATATTTTGTTTGAGCAATTCAGGTATTTCTTCAGGATTGAGTGTTGTAATCACCTGATTGAATCTTTTCTCAAAAAGACGTTTCATGCTGAACAAAATAAATTTGTCATCATCTACAATCAGGATATTTGCTTCTTTTTTGTTCATAGAGAGCCCAGATCAGAAAACAGGCCAAAGATTTTATTGTTATGCAAATCAAATCATTAAAAAAAATAAATGTAAGGATTTATTCCTATAATCGTCCATATCTGGACGATTTATTATCCAAAAATGGACGTTTGAAAAAATTGAATGATGAGTTGTAATTATAAGATTCACTTAGATAGGGTTTTATGGTCTTTGGTACGGCTCTTGCAAAACAGACCGTGAATTTAAAATCACAAGGACCATGTTTAAAAATTATCTCATCATCGCGTTCAGGAATTTAATGAAATACCGGATATTTAGCACCTTGAATATTTTGGGGCTGGCATTGGGGATCAGTTGTATCGTTTTTATTTATTCTTACATAGAATATGAGTTGAGCTTTGAAAAGAAATATCCCAAAGCTGATCGTATTTTCAGAATAACAAGAACTTCTGTTGAACAGGCCACTACGCGTTATTGGGCACCAACTGCTCCATTGCTCGGACCGGAACTGGCTGCTGCTATGCCTGAAATAGAAAGTTATACCCGCTTATTTCAAATCGGTTTGAGCGATATTAGTTTAAGGGATAGTTCGGGCATCACAAAGAAATTCTCAGAAACCCATGGTTTTTATTGTGATCCGGCAGCCTTTGAAATATTCGATATTAAGTTCTTACATGGAACGGGTGAAGGGGCATTTGATGAACTTCATTCGATGGTGATCAGCGAAGACATGGCCAAAAGGTACTTTGGAGACAAAAATCCTGTTGGTAAAACATTAAAAGTGGACAATGGAAATGTCGAATTTGTTGTCAGGGGTGTTATGCTTGACCAGCCAGGGAATTCGCATCTTAAATTCAATTACCTCATGCCCATAGAATTGTTCAGAACAATATTGGTAAGAGCGGGAAGGGAAGATTTATACAATTCAAGGACCTGGGCGGGACCTTATAATTATTTCTTGCTAAAAGAGAATACGAGTATCAAAGATGTTGAGTCGAAGATGGACGAATTTACCCTCAAATATTTTGAAGGTTATTATGCAGATCAAAACCTGCTTGAAATTCAAAAGTTTGTCTTTCAACCCATCCGAAAAATTCACCTGCATTCAAAGCTGGAACAGGAAATCGGACCCAATAGCGATGTTACCTATGTCTATGTTTTTTCGGCGGTGGCCTTTTTAATCCTGATTATTGGTGGGGTTAATTATGTGAATCTGTCAACGGCCCAGTCTATGCGACGGGTAAAGGAAATTGGTGTCCGAAAGATAATTGGGGCAAGAAGGGGGCAGATCATGATGCAATACTTTGGAGAGTCATTTCTGATTACATTTATTGCAGCAGTTTTTGCCGTTTTGATTATCGATATTCTATTTCCTTTTTATAATCGTTTATCGGGTTTAGATTATGAATTGGTACAGTTTTTTTCCGCAACCAATTTGATGCTCATAATCGCATTGATCATGATCATGGGATTTCTGGCGGGATTGTACCCGGCAATAATGGCCTCATCATTTTCAATAAATAATATCATTCAGGGTGTTAAAAAAGTTGGATCATTCAGTCATAATCTTCGTAAGGCATTGATTGTTTTACAATTTGTTATTTCAGTGTTTCTTATTTTTTCGACCATAGTATTATCGCAACAAATTCGTTTATTTAATGAGATTGATCTTGGGTTTACAAAGGAAAATGTGGTGGCAATTCCTTTAAGAACTGACCTTTATCGGTCGATTCGAAATAATTATGAAGGATTTAAACACGATTTGAAAAGTAATCCTCGTTTGCTTGAAGTAAGTGCAAGCAGCAATTTGCCTGGCGAAAGAACCAGTGTGGAAGCACTTAATTACTTAAATGATAATACTGATGACAACCCCTCACAACGCTTTATCAGGGTGGATGCCGATTATCTGAAAACGATGAAAATAGAACTTTTGGAAGGAGAAGATATAAACAAGTCGGTTGATACATCGCTCCAGTTTATAATTAATGAATCATCCAGAATACTGAGTGATATTAAAAACCCGATCGGGCAACGCGTAAGGGATATTTGGGGCAGTACGGGCACTGTGGTGGGTATCGTTAAGGATTTTAATTTTGCCTCGCTTCATGAATCTATTGAACCTTTGGTGATGTCATTTCGTTCGCCGGGCTTAGACAATTATCTTCTTTTTAGATTTGAAGGTGAAACTTCTGAAATACTGGAATATTTGGAGAAAAAGCTGAAAGAATATGCTCCGAATGAAATCTTCGACTTCAAATTGATTACCGAGCAATGGGATAGTCTTTATGTTACAGAAAATAAGGCAAGTGATACTTTTGATGCATTTACAATCCTTGCGCTGATCATTTCATGCATCGGATTATTTGGTTTGTCTGCATATACTGCTGAATCAAGAATGAAAGAAATGGGTATACGGAAAGTGCATGGAGCCGGATTGGCTGATATTATGAAAGTTTTTGGACAAACTTTTATTAAACTTATAATGCTGGCATCAGTGGTTGCATTGCCGGTTGCATGGATTGTTATGGAACGATGGTTGCAGGGTTTCGAATATAGAATATCGTTAAGCTGGATTTATGCCCTGTATTCATTACTTATCATATTTGTAATTTCTTTTGGAACAATTCTATATCAAATGATTAAGGTATTAAAGGCCAATCCAATCGAATATATAAAGTATGAATAAGGAATTAGAAATTATATTTCGATTTCCATAGACTTTTTAACCAAAGACGAATTTTATTCTCATGCGCATTATTGCCGGGATCATACAATTTGGTTCCGGTAATTTTATCGGGTAAAAATTCCTGATCAATAAAATTTCCATCAAACTTATGGGAGTATTGATAATCTTTTGCGTACCCAAGGTCTTTCATTAATTTGGTAGGTGCATTTCTTA
>CAYNTB010000190.1:0-5218 GCA_964399905.1 uncultured Bacteroidales bacterium
AAAAAAAGTAATGGATTAGTAGCACCAAATGCAACAGTTGTATTAATGTCAATTACAACAAGCGCTTCAGCCTCATCAATAATGATGTATCCACCAGACTTGAGCCATACTTTTCTGGAAAGAGATCGCGAGGCGGCAATTGCCGCAGCAGCCATGGCTGCCAGTAGCATTCTTGTAGTGTTTAATTCTCTGCGCTTGCGAAAAGATGGCTGATTTTTATTGTCCGGTTTATATGCTGTAAACTAATGGGTGAAATAGTGAAAGGACCGGGATGTTGATCAGGTTATGTTAATAAATCAAGGTGCTATGTTTAGCAGGGGATCGTATATATGTCAACAAAGCTTGACATATTTATTGTGCTTGGTTATGCCAGTAAAATCCCTGTTAATTACTGCGCTCATAAAAAGTTTTTTACACATTCTTTTCTCAATTATTGTTAAAAAAAACATCTGCCTGTAAACATTCAGTTTTAAATTTTAACTTTGTCACGATATTTTTTTTACATGAAAGAATCACACAATTTGATTTAAGATTGTGTGGGGTTCTCTCGCGTTGCGGGATTTGAAATCTGTCATATTTAACTTTAAAATTAATTAACAGATGAAAAAAAACGTATTAATTATTGGTGCCGCCGGTAGGGATTTTCACAATTTCAACACCTATTACCGTGGCAATGAGGCTTACAATGTGGTTGCTTTTACAGCTGCACAAATTCCTGACATTGATGGCAGGAAGTATCCAACAGAACTCGCTGGTGATTTGTATCCTGAAGGGATTCTGATCTATGCTGAAGATGATCTTGAAAAACTCATCAAAGACCTCAAAGTTGATGACTGTGTATTCTCTTACAGTGATGTTCCATATGCAAGGGTGATGGGCATGAGTGCCCGTGTAAATGCAGCCGGAGCAAACTTCGTTTTACTGGGGCCAAAGGACACCATGGTAAAAAGCACCAAACCTCTGATTGCAGTCGGTGCCGTAAGAACAGGCTGCGGAAAAAGTCAAACCTCAAGAAGGATCATTGAACTTTTAATGGCAAAAGGTTTAAAAGTGGTTGCTGTTCGTCACCCAATGCCTTATGGTAACCTGGTTGAGCAAAAAGTACAGCGATTTGCTAAAATTTCAGACCTTGACAAACACAAATGCACGGTTGAAGAAATGGAAGAATACGAACCGCATGTGGTTCGTGGAAACGTTATTTATGCCGGTGTTGATTATGAAGCTATTCTTAGGGCAGCCGAGCAGGATCCGGATGGATGTGATGTAGTTTTATGGGATGGTGGAAATAATGATTTCCCATTCTATACACCTGATCTAAACCTGACCGTGGTTGATCCACACAGACCAGGTAACGAATTATCATATTATCCTGGCGAAGTAACTTTACGACTTGCAGATGTTGCTGTAATCAATAAAATGGATACAGCCGATGCCGATGCAATCCAAACTGTTCGCGAAAGTATCGCAAAAGTTGCTCCAAATGCAATCGTAGTTGATGCCGCTTCTCCAATCAAAGTTGATAATCCAGCTTTAATTAAAGGCAAAAAAGTGTTGGTTGTTGAAGACGGGCCAACATTAACCCATGGAGAAATGAAATTGGGTGCTGGTACTGTTGCAGCCAAAAAATTTGGTGCTGCCGAATTGGTTGACCCAAGGCCGTTCACGGTAGGTAAATTATCTGAAACATTTAAAATTTATCCAAATATCGGTGTTTTATTACCAGCGATGGGTTATGGCGTTCAACAGTTGAAGGATCTTGAAACTACCATCAATAATACCGAATGTGATGCTGTAGTTATCGGTACTCCAATCGATCTGAACCGTATTATTAAAATCAACAAACCCTCCACAAGGGTGTATTATGATTTACAAGAAATTGGAAATCCTAACCTTGAGGAAATCATTGATGACTTCATTGTCAAATACAATTTGAAGAAATAATTTGAAAGCGGCTTTTTAGCCGCTTTTTTTTGGCTTATTTTTATCAGCATTACAGAACAAAAAGCAACATATTGAAACCTAAGTATCATATAAATCACAAAATTAAAAGTACGAATTAAAATTTGTATTCTTGTAACGTATAATATCACACCATCAATAAATAATAAAATGAATCAAACAAAAAAGGCAACACTTATTTTAGAAGATGGGACCAGCTTCGAAGGCTATTCTTTCGGGTATGAAGGTTCAACTGCCGGAGAAGTCGTTTTCAACACATCAATGACCGGTTATCCTGAGAGTTTAACCGACCCATCCTATAAAGGACAATTGCTCGTTTTAACGTACCCTCTGGTTGGAAACTATGGGGTTCCGGGCTTTGAAAAAGAAAATGCAATGCTCAAATTTTTTGAATCAGAAAAAGTACAGGTATCGGCACTTATAATTTCTGATTATTCATTTAAATATAATCATTGGAATGCAACAAAAAGTCTCGGCGACTGGCTGATAGAAAATCAAATCCCTGGCATCTATGGGATTGATACCCGTGCGTTAACAAAATTAATTCGGGAAAAGGGCTGTATGCTGGGTAAGATTATTATCAATGATCAGGATTGTTCATTTTATGATCCGAATCTTGACAATTTAGTGGCTGGTGTGAGTATCAAACAAAAACAAGTTTATGGTTCCGGAAAACATAAAATCTTACTCATCGATTGCGGGGTAAAAAACAATATCATTCGATATTTCCTGCAAAAAGATACAACAGTAATCAGGGTTCCGTGGGATTATAATTATCATGATGAAGAATATGACGGTCTGTTTATTTCGAATGGCCCTGGCAACCCCGAAATGTGCGATATTACCATTGAAAATTTAAAACTTTCGCTCGGCAGGGATAAGCCAATATTCGGGATATGTTTAGGCCATCAACTAACAGCCCTGGCTTCCGGAGCCAAAACCTACAAACTTAAATATGGTCATCGGAGCCACAACCAGCCAGTTATCCTGAAAGGAACCAAAAAAGCCTACATCACTTCTCAAAATCATGGCTTTGCCGTGGATGATTCAAGCCTTTCATCTGAATGGGAAACCTTATTCACCAATATTAATGATGGAACCAATGAAGGGCTGAAACATAAGAGTAAGCAAATATTCACAGTACAATTTCATCCTGAAGCATCGAGCGGGCCAACCGACACAGACTTTTTATTTGATGATTTTATGAAGATGCTGGATAAGTGAGAGGTTATGAGTTATGAGTTATGAGTTATGAGTTATGAAATTAGAATAATAAATTAATTATCGATAATCATTCAAAAATAATCATTCAAGCGTGTTAAGCATAAAAGAAATATACAAAACAGGATACGGTCCATCATCGAGCCACAGCATGGCTCCGCGAAAAGCGGCCCAGATTTTTTTAGACAGAAATCCGGGTGCCGATTCTTTTAAGGCATGGCTTTATGGCAGCATTGCCGCAACCGGAAAAGGTCACCAAACCGAAGAAAGCATCAAAAAAGTTTTCGCCATGCACAAAATCGAAGTTATTTGGGAAGCCGAAACTTTCTTGCCGAAACATCCGAACGGGCTTATATTCAGATCTTACCAGGATGGGGAAGAAATAGATTATTACGAAGTTTACAGTGTCGGGGGTGGCGATTTATCAGAAACCGGGGAAATTTCCGGTGAAAACATTTACCAGATTACTTCTATGGATGACCTGCTGGATTGGTGCAAAGCTGAAGGAAAATCAATCTGGGAATATGTTGAAGAAGTGGAAGGAAAGGAAATCTGGAACTATCTGAAAGAAGTATGGAATGTAATGCAGGATTCGGTAAAGAGGGGAATTGAAAATGAAGGGGTGCTTCCGGGAGCCTTAAAACTACAGCGAAAAGCATCCTCTTATTTGACAAAAACCCAAAATGCCGTTGGCTCACAAAAAAATATTGGAAAAATATTTTCTTATGCATTGGCCGTTTCTGAGGAAAATGCTGCGGGCAACGAAATGGTAACTGCACCAACATGCGGATCATGTGGTGTTTTACCCGGAATCCTATACTTTTTAAAGGAGCATGATAATCTTTCCGACATTAAAATATTAAGGGCATTGGCTACCGCCGGAATTATCGGGAACTTTGTAAAAACAAACGCTTCTATTTCGGGAGCCGAAGTCGGATGCCAGGGAGAAGTGGGAACAGCCTGTGCCATGGCTGCCGGAGCTACCGCTCAGTTGAAAGGCGGAAGTCCCAATCAAATTGAATACGCTGCCGAAATGGGTTTTGAACATAATCTGGGCCTGACCTGTGATCCCCTGCTGGGTTATGTTCAGATACCTTGTATCGAAAGAAACGCTTTTGCAGCAATGAAAGCCTGGGAATGTGCCGTTTATGCATTATTGTCTGATGGGGTGCATAAGGTCTCCTTTGATCAGGTCGTTGAAACCATGATGCAAACCGGAAAGGATTTACAATCAGCCTATAAAGAAACAAGTTTGGGAGGACTGGCCAGATTCTGGCGACCTAAAATTGATAGAAGCTAGGATGAAAATGATGAATGATGAATGATGAATGATGAATGAATAATCAAAAATAAAGAATCAAAAATTAAAAATTAGATGAAACTCAACATTAAAAAAGTGCTCGTTCTGGGTTCAGGTGCGCTCAAAATCGGTGAAGCCGGTGAGTTTGACTATTCGGGCTCACAGGCATTAAAGGCCCTTAAAGAAGAAGGTATAGAAACCGTTCTGATAAACCCGAATATTGCAACGGTTCAAACTTCCGAAAAGATAGCTGATAAAATTTACTTTTTACCGGTCACTCCCTTTTTTGTTGAAAAAGTCATCCAGAAAGAGAAACCGCTAGGGGTTTTGCTTTCTTTTGGCGGGCAAACGGCATTGAATTGTGGAATAGAACTTTTTAAACAGGACGTTTTTAAAAAATACAATGTTGAAGTTTTGGGTACCCCGATTCAGTCGATCATGGATACTGAAGATCGGGAAAACTTTGTTAATAAACTGAATGAAATCAATGTGGTTTCAGCCAGAAGCTTTGCTGTTAATTCAACGGATGAAGCCATACTGGCCGTCAGAAAATTAGGGTTTCCGGTAATTATACGAGCTGCATTTACCCTGGGCGGACAAGGGAGTGGCTTCTGCAACAATGAGGAAGAATTGAGGATGATGGCTGAGAAAGCATTCGCTTATTCAAACCAAATTTTAGTTGAAGAATCGTTAAAAGGATGGAAAGAGGTTGAATATGAAGTGGTAAGAGATGCCTAT
>CAYNTB010000191.1:0-2046 GCA_964399905.1 uncultured Bacteroidales bacterium
AGTTAAAAATAGAAAATCACATCGCATTCATGATGGGATGATTAAATAAGAAAATGAGATCATTGATGATGTTTTACTCAGTATTTTTAGGGCTCCAAACTCATACACCGGTGAGGATTCCGTTGAAATCTCATGTCACGGATCAAATTATATTCAGCAACGTATTTTAGAATTGGTTATAAATAAGGGCGCACGTGCAGCCACTGCCGGTGAATTTACTTTTCGTGCCTTTATGAACGGAAAGTTTGATCTTTCGCAGGCTGAAGCAGTGGCTGATTTGATTGCAGCCACCTCATCTAGCGCCCATCAACTGGCCATCGATCAAATGCGTGGCGGCTATTCGCAAAAAATAAAATTATTACGGCAAAAACTTGTGGATTTCGCATCCCTCCTCGAACTGGAACTTGATTTTGGTGAAGAAGATGTTGAGTTTGCCAATCGGGCAGAATTAATGTCATTACTCGATGAAATGAAAACCGAGATCAG
Organism: uncultured Bacteroidales bacterium; assembly: GCA_964399905.1. GTDB lineage: Bacteria > Bacteroidota > Bacteroidia > Bacteroidales. Next base: position 487 of record CAYNTB010000191.1, read on the forward strand.
CAAATTGATAGAATCATTCAGACTCGGAAATGTGATGAAGCACGGGATTCCTGTGGCAATCATCGGGAAACCCAATGTTGGAAAATCAACCTTACTGAATGCCATTTTAAACGAAGAAAAAGCGATTGTTTCAGAGATTCCGGGAACCACCCGCGATGTAATCGAAGACACCATTACCATCAATGGTGTTTCTTTCAGGTTTATTGATACTGCCGGATTGCGTGAATCGTTCGACACCATCGAAAGCATTGGCATTGAGCGTACCCTTGAAAAAATTTCTCAGGCCTCCATTATTCTGTATGTTTTTGATATCAGTGAAACATCCATCGAAGATTTAAATGAATTGATAGAAGAATATCAGGATATCATTAAAAATGAAAATAAGAAGCTGATTTTAGTGGCCAATAAAATTGATCAATTGATTGAAATCCCGCATGGCTTTACCAGTTTTGTTGATCTGGAAACCATTTTTATTTCAGCCAAAAGAAAAGAAAACATCAACGAAATTTCTGATTTATTACTCAAAAATGTTGACACGGGTAAATTTAGCCAGAACACCATCGTATCAAATGCGCGGCATTACGACAGCCTGAATAAAGTTTTAGGAAGCCTCGAGAGTGTTAAATCCGGATTTGAAAGCCACACCCCTACCGACCTGATCAGCATTGATATCCGGCAGGCACTGCATTACTTAGGCGAAATCACAGGGCAGGTTACCACCGATGAACTGCTGGGAAACATATTTGGTAAGTTTTGTATCGGTAAGTAAGCCCAGTAAAAAATCCATTCATATTTTGATGATCCCGTAAATAGGGTTTTAATCCCACTTTGGGACTCTTTTTGAAATAGCTCAATTTATATTCACCTCACATTCTGAATATTACAACATACTTACTCATGGCGCAAATATTGTTTATATACTATTCTGAGCAAATTTAAAGACCATGAAAACTGAAAACAAAGTCAAAATTGGAATTTTAATAGTAATTCTTCTGGTAATAATTTTCTTTTAATATGAATTTGAATAAACATCTTGTTATTCCCACAATATAATATTATTCAAATAAATATTGATGTAATTATTATTCCTTTCTTCAAATATTGTTTGATTTAAATCAGTGTTCAGCATATTTCTTTTTTTATTGTAACATTTACAATTCTTAGAAAATATTCCCGATTTGGGAAAGTCGTTTTTTACCAAAAAAACACATTCACTTTAAATACAGGATATTAGAACTAAAATATAAAAGGGTACATCTTTTGATACTGAATAATTAAGATATTAAAAAGAAAGTTGGAGAAATAAATCCTTCTTTAATAAGCTATCGCAAGCTGACCGGCCATTTATGAACAATGGCCGGTTTTTTTTGTACCCATCATATTTTAATTTATTTTTGTTGCAAATATTTCAAATTAATTAGAAATCAAAAAAAAACATTCCAATATCAATAGGATTTTAGTGATCCAGACTGCCTTTTTGGGGGATGTGATCATGAGTACCACTATTTTCAGGGCCCTAAAAAACCGCTGGCCGGAAGCCCTTGTTGACGTATTGCTGAT
>CAYNTB010000191.1:2125-5215 GCA_964399905.1 uncultured Bacteroidales bacterium
ATACCAGAAACGGCTCCCGCACTTAAAAACAATCCTTTTATCAATACAATCTTAACTTTTAACAAGCGAAAAAAAATTAAGAAGCTAAAAAGCTTCTTTCCCCTGATATATAAAATTCGTAATAATAAATACGATCTGGCATTCTCGATTCAATCGTCCTTAACATCTGCGCTTATCATGTGGTTGTCAGGGATTAAAATAAGAGTGGGTTATAAGAAGCAAAAACTCTTAACAAATAAAATCTCTTTCCCATCAGGAATGCATTCAAAAGACAAAGCTTTACAATTGCTGCAAGACTTTTCAAATGAACCACTTAAAGGTGACAGTGAAGTTTTTCCATCAGCTGCAGATTTTAGTAAAGCAAAAAAGTTGACAGAAAACAACAGAACAAATAAAAAGATTGCCATCGCCCCTGCTTCCGTATGGGCAACAAAAAAATGGCCACATTCCTACTTTATTGAACTCCTAAAAAAAGGAGAATCTTTCTCATTTTATCTAATCGGGGGCAAAGAGGATAAAACATTATGCGACAGTATCATCAAACAATCCGGGCATCAAAATATTACGAACTGTGCCGGAGAACTATCCATCCTGGAATCCTGCGCTCTGATTAAAGAAATGGATCTGCTTGTTTGTAACGACAGCGCTCCGCTTCACATGGCCAATGCAGTCAATACACCAGTATTTGCACTTTTCGGGCCCACTGTAAAAGATTTTGGATGTTATCCGTATCGGGAAGCAGACAAAATACTCGAAATTGAACTGGATTGCAGGCCATGCAGTAAACATGGAAGCAATAAATGTCCGAAGGGTCATCATAAATGCATGATCGACCTTAGACCTGAGAGCGTTATAAAACAAATTGAAGATTTTTTTAGTGTAAACAAAAGAACACATAAACCCACCTAATTCAATGAAATTTACACTCTCCTATTATTTGCTTAAATATCCCTATACGCTTTGGTGGAAAACGCTTAGACTTTTCAACAAGCCTCAAAAAATTGCCTTTTATTGTGATCATTATCTCGATTATATCATCTTTGAAAACGTAAGGAAACACTTACCTGATGTTCAAATTGTTGCTAAAAACAAAAAAATTCAGCATGAACTTTCCCAAAATGGGATTAAGGCTGTTCTTTGGCCCTCTTTCCCTGATGCTGTAATCATGACCAGGCATGCTTTTCATAAATTTCCTTGCAACAAGATCATAAACATCGGCATCAATCATGGAGCTTATCATTTCAAAAAATTTATCAGTGCTGAGAAATACAATGAATTCGATTTGTTTTTATTCACTTCAGAATATGAAGTAAAGGAGGCTCATGAATTTGGAATCAAATGTGCACAAAGTGGCGGATATCCTAAACTGGATCCCTTATGGCAGGATGATATCGAAAGAGATACCTATAACTTGCGGAAAGAGATTGATTTCGACAATGGCAAACCTACACTCTTATTTTCTGCAACATGGGATCGATCGGGAATGTCGGCTGTTGATCAATGGTATGATAAACTGAGTGATTTTACCGATGATTTTAATGTCATGGTAACCCTGCATCCTTTTACCAGTAACAAATACAGCTCAAAGATTAAAAATACAGAAGGAATCATTTTTATTGAAGACCCAAAGAATTATCTGCACTTAAATCTGGCAGACATCATGATTGGTGATACCAGTTCAATCCTCGCTGAATTTTGCACCCTCGACAAACCCATTGTTACTTTCTCGGTTCAAGACTCAAAAAGGCTGAGCCCGGAAATTGTACATTTAATTCAAAACGTATCTCATCAGGTTGATCATTATTCCGAGCTAAAGGATATGATTAATTATGCGCTTGAGAATTCCCTCGAAAAATCGAATCAAAGACAAAAATATAATCAAATTATGTTTGATCAATTGGATGGAAATCATAGTATTAAGGCTGCAAAAAAGATTTTGAAAGTGCTTAAAAAAATGGATGCTAATTAAATGATGTTCCACACTGAAGTGTTTTAAATTTGAAATAATTACATTTAAAATTAGTTTCACGAATAATAGTATCTTTGCCGCCTATTTAAATAAAATTTAAAAAGTCTTGTTATGAAAGTTGGTATTCCAAAAGAAATTAATCCGCAGGAACTGCGGGTAGCAGCCACGCCAAAAACTGTGCAAAGGTTGATAAAGCAAGGATTTGAAGTTTTAATAGAGAAAGGGGCGGGTTCCCGTGCCAATTATTCTGATGATGAATTTATTGGTTCGGGAGCAACAATCATGGATACAGCAAAAGCGCTCTATGAGAATTCTGATATTATTTTAAAAGTATTAGCACCTGAAGATTCTGAGATTCTTTTGATGCATGAGAATCAGGTTAGCCTGAGCTATTTATGGCCGGCACAAAATCCTGAACTTCTTAAAAAGCTGGCGGCAAAAAAGGTGAACGCAATAGCCATGGATGCAATTCCACGTATATCACGTGCACAAAAAATGGACGTTCTTTCCTCAATGGCCAACATTGCCGGATACAGAGCTGTAATTGAAAGTGCCAATCATTTTGGCAGGTTCTTAAACGGTCAGATTACAGCAGCCGGAAAAGTTGATCCGGCAAAAGTATTGGTAATTGGAGCAGGTGTTGCCGGATTGGCAGCAATTGGTGCAGCAAATTCCTTGGGTGCCATAGTCAGGGCCTTTGATACAAGAAAGGAAGTTGCCGAACAAATACAAAGTATGGGTGCCCAGTTCCTGACTGTTGATATTGAAGAGGATGGATCAACTGAATCGGGTTATTCGAAAGTAATGAGCCAGGCTTTTATTGATGCAGAGATGGCATTATTTAAACAACAAGCCTCAGAAGTCGATATCATTATTACAACTGCACAAATACCTGGCAGGGAAGCTCCAAAACTGATTCTCAAGGATCATGTTTCGGTTATGAAACCCGGTTCGGTCATCGTTGATTTGGCAGCTTCTTCAGGAGGAAATTGCGAACTCACAAAAAAAGATGAAGTTTATACCACAGATAATGGAATCATTATTTTAGGGAAATTGGATCAGTTACCATCACAAGCAAGTCAATTGTACAGAAACAACCTTTGTCATCTGCTTGATGATAT
>CAYNTB010000192.1:0-5183 GCA_964399905.1 uncultured Bacteroidales bacterium
AACATACAAAGTATTGGCAAACCCAAGAATTGCAGAGGTATTTAATCCTTTTGAATTAATGCGCGGATTTTTATTAAGTGCGAAATAAGCCCTGTAAATCAATGCCATCGCATCGAGTAAAAAAAGTTTTTTTGGTTCAGCCATCTGTATACAATTCGTTTAATTTATGTGTTGATGATCTTCAAGTATTCCCGGAATATTTTTTCCTAATATCAAAAAGTCTCATAATGATGAGGTCATCAAAGATACTTAAAAGATCATGATTGAAAATATTAATCCCATTCAACAAACGTTCAAATACCCAAAAAAATATTTTTTCTTCCCTTTTTAAAACCATATTTATGGCTAACTTTACCTGAATACAATACATGTTTTATGGCAAAAAGTAAGCAAAAAAAAATATTTGTGTTGGATACATCGGTTATTCTATATAACCACAGTGCCATTCACAGCTTTGATGATAATGATGTTGCCATCCCGATTACGGTTTTGGAAGAACTTGATAATTTTAAAAAGGGAAATGACATTAAAAATTTTGAAGCCAGGGAATTTATAAGGATCATGGACCGCTTGTCGGGTAAGTTTACGCTTCAAAAATGGATTCCTTTAAATGGCCAGGGAAAGGGTAAGTTTAAGGTGGTCATGAATGAAAAAAGTGAACTTGACGCCATTAAAATTTTTGGCGAAAATAAGCCCGACCACCGGATATTAAATGCCGCCATAGTTTTGGCCAAAGAAAATCCCGATAAAAAAGTAATTCTGGTTACCAAAGACATAAATCTGAGGCTAAAGGCCAAATCATTGGATGTTCCGGCTGAAGATTTTGAGACTGGGAAAGTAAAAGACGTCGATTCTTTATATTCCGGGAAATCGGTGATTGAGGATGTTGATAAAAGTGTGATCGATAAATTGTATGCCGATGGCAATTGTACTTTAAAAGATATCGGCGAAGCAGCTTGTCATCCCAATCATTATTTTATTCTGAAAAATAACCGGACATCAGCTCTGGCTTTCTACAATTCTGTTACGGGACTGCTCGAACGCGTTGAAAAGAAACCGGCCTACAAAATTTCGGCCAGAAACGCAGAGCAGGTTTTTGCGCTGCATGCCATCATGAACCAGGATGTAAAACTGGTTACTTTACAAGGGGTTGCAGGTACGGGAAAAACTTTGATTGCACTTGCCGGTGCACTGGATCAAAAACGATTTTTTAAGCAGATTTACCTGGCCAGGCCCATTGTTCCGCTCAGCAATAAAGATATCGGATATTTGCCCGGAGATATAAAGGATAAAATAAATCCTTATATGGAGCCACTTTGGGATAATCTGAAATTTATTCAGAATCAGTTTAATGAAAATGATAAAGAATATAAAGCGATTACCACGGCACTTGATACGGAAAAACTGGTGATTACGCCCCTTGCGTACATCCGGGGCCGGAGCATTTCAAATGTTTGCTTTATAGTTGATGAGGCACAGAACCTGACACCGCACGAAGTCAAAACCATCATTACACGGGCCGGCGAAAACACAAAAATAATTTTTACGGGCGACATCTATCAAATTGATACCCCTTATCTTGATTCACAAAGTAATGGATTATCGTACCTGATCGATAAAATTAAACACCACGAAATTTATGCGCACGTGCGTTTAGAGAAAGGAGAGCGTTCGGAATTGGCTAATTTGGCCAATGATCTTTTATAAGATATCTTATGTGTAAATTAGAGTGGCTCCTTTGGGTGTCACCACTAAATTCACACACTTATTTTTCTTCATAAATAACAGTCATTACGGTGTGCCCAACAATTTTTAAGCTGCGTGGATCGATCACCGAAAGGTCGTCGCCTGTTGTATGCCAATGTTCAAAAAACCCGTTTGAACTTGCTTCGTCATAATGAACGATATCAATGGTTGGGATGTTCAGATTTTCATTGATGGGCACATGATCATCAAGGATGCCTCCTGCACGATTAGGTTTAAAATAGGCTTCATAACCCAGGCGGGCAGCAGTGTTCCAAACCTTGTCCATGATTCCCGGGGCATAATTCATTGAGGTGGCCTCTTTCATAAAAATTGGATCGCTTGCCCCAACCATATCCAGTAAAATGCCAAAACGGGCCCGGTAATTGACTTTATGTGGATTTTTTGACCAGTATTGCGAACCAAGGGCCCAACTTTCGTTGTTGCCATAAGTGCCGGAATCTTCAACATCAAAAAAAAGAATATCTATTCCGGGTGAAGTGTTATGTTGGCTGAGCTGGCGTGCAATTTCGAGCAAAACGCCCACGCCGCTTGCTCCGTCATTGGCTCCCTGCAGTGGCTTGTCATGATTGTCCGGATTGTCATCCATATCGGCATTGGGTCTCGAATCCCAGTGTGCACAGAGCAGAATCCGGTTTAGTTTTTCGGGTTGAAAAGAGGCAATAATATTATAACCGTCGATGATCTTCCCATTATGTAGTCGGGTTTTAAACTGTTGGATTTCGACTGTTGGAGTGAATCGTAACAATGTCGATTGAAGATAATTCAGGCAATTGGCATGAGCTTCGGAACCTGGCACCCGTGGGCCAAATGATAATTGTTTTTCAATGAAATAATAAGCCGAATCTGCATTAAATCCCGGAACAAACACCTTTTTTTCTTCAATTTGTGAAACCTCTTTCTTGCTCCCGGCCGGTGCTGAGTTTCCACAAGAACTACCCAATATCATGAAGAGGGTAAATATAATGATCCAAATGTATTTTGTTTTCATATTAATGATCTTTAAATCGGGCAATTTCACCAAATTTATTTTCAAATACAAAATCATGCAATGGTTTTCGAAACCGCTCGGCATTTTCAGATTTTTGCATTCGCAAAGGGAGCATATCGGGATTGCCCAAATAACCGATTGCTAATACTGTCAGGGCCTCATAATGTTCGGGTATCTGAAATAGTTCAGCTGCTTTTTTTTCTGAAAACCCACCCATTTGATGAACATAGATCCCATCGTACATTGCCTGGATGCTTAAGTGGGCAACCGCCTGTCCTGTATCATATTTATAGGCAGGGTTCGCTGTAGTATCGCTCCTGTTTATACTTCCGATACAAAGAACCAAAACCGGTGCATTAATGGCCCACAACTGATTAAATTCAACCAGTGTTTCAAATATTTTCTGATAACTTTCTTCTCCTTTCCTTCCTATAATAAAATGCCACGGTTGATCATTCATTGAAGAAGGCGCCCATCTGGCAGCCTCGAACATTTTTATCAAAGCACGATCGTCAATTTCTTTATTACTAAAAGCCCTGGGGCTCCATCGGGAAGCCAGAACCGGATTAATGGCAAGGCTTGTATTGGCTTTTTTTGACATGCATTAAAATGTTAATGTAAATATTGTTCCTTCTTTAGGTGTTGATTTAACTGAAATTGACCCTTTGTGCAGGCTCATAATTTGCCGGGACAAACTGAGACCGATTCCGGAACCTGTTTTTTTGGACGTAAAAAACGGCATGAAAATTTTATCCAGAATATCTGGTTTTATCCCGCTTCCATTATCCGAAATTTCAATTAACACCCTTCCCGAATCATTTTTATAGCCGGTTATCGAAATGTACGGATTCTTGATATTGCTGACTGCATCAATTGAGTTTAAAAGCAAATTAATGAGAACCTGATCAATCAGATCCGGATCGGCGGTTATTTTCAAATCGCCGGGTATAATCTTGGATTCGCATTTAATGTTTAGCTTGTCAAGTTTGGGTTTCATTAATTCCGATGCTCTTTCAAATAATTCTTTAATCTCAAAATATCTGAAATTCGGTTTGGGTATCCTGGTAAGATTTCTATAAATTTCAACAAAATTCAATAAACCCTGGCTTCTGCTCTGAATTGTTTTTAATCCACTGTTGATACCGTCTAAATCTTCCTGGTCAAGGTCTTTTAGTATTAGCCGTTCTTCAGGATTTTCGAACATCATTTCCTGCACAGTTGAGGCCAAAGACGAAATAGGCGTAATGGAATTCATGATTTCATGCGTTAGAACACGGATTAGTTTTTGCCACGATTCTATTTCTTTTTCTTCCAGTTCGGCATGAATGTTTTGTAGCGAAATGAGTACATACTCTTCGCCTCTCATCCTGAATTCAGTGGCGTAAACCGATAACTGTAGCAATTCATCCTTAATAAATAGTTTGATCAGGGTGTTATCGCCGGCTTTCATTTTATGAAATATTTCCGGCAAATCTTTTTTGATCAGTTTCAGATCATCAATAAAACGAAGATTCGATATCTTTAACAATTTTTTAACTGCATTGTTGATCATATCCACTTTACCATCTCGGGTAAATGAAATAATCCCGATACTTACATGCTGAACAACCGTTTGCAGATAATTATAATGCTCTTCTTTTTCGGCCCTGTTTCTTTTAAACTCGTTTATTACCTGGTTAAATTCTTCGTTGAGCCCTTCAAAACTTTTGCCCATCCCTTTATCAGAAAATGAACTTGCAAAATCAGAATACCTGATACTTTCCAGAAATTTGCTCAGCTTTTTATTGGTGCGTTCAACAAAACGAATGGTGCTGATGATCTGTACGATGATCAGCGATCCCAAAATCAGCAAACTAATCAGGTATTTTTCAAATTCTGCCAGATAAATGAGCAGAAATATTGAAAATGATAATAAAAGGACTCTGGCAATTACCAGGATGCGAAATCTATTATAACCCATATTTTTCGATTCTACGATATAAGGAAGCTCGTGTAAGTCCGAGTTCTTTCGCAGCTTTACTTATATTGCCACCATGTTTGTCAATTACTTTTCTGATGAGCATTTTTTCTGTTTCTTCCAGGTTCATATTGGAAGGCGTGAGATTTGAATTACTGTCATTGTCGATTTGGGGAATGAAAAAATCATGGGGTTCAAGTAAGTCAGATTCACTCATGATTACAGCCCTTTCAACAGCATGCTGCAATTCGCGGATATTACCGGGCCAGCTATGTTTTTCCAATCTTTTTGCGGTACTCGAATTCAACCTTTTTTTCTGAATTTTATATTTTTTGCAATATATCTCCAGAAAATGATCGACCAATAATGGAATATCCTCAATACGCTCACGTAGAGGGGGCAATTGAATTTCTACGGTATTGATCCGGTATAATAAATCCTGCCTGAATTTATTTTCATTTACCATTTGAT
>CAYNTB010000193.1:0-5163 GCA_964399905.1 uncultured Bacteroidales bacterium
TGGCTGCTAACCATCCACCCTGCATCAATCCCTGGAATCTTACCGGAGATACTTTTGATACAAATGAAAGCCCCATCGGACTCAGGAATAATTCCGCAATCGTAATCACAAAATAGGTACTTATCAACCACCAATGCGAAACCCTTGCACTATCAGCAATGGTTTCACCAGACAGGTTAAATTCTCTGGGTGCTGCCAGGTTTAAGGATCCGATGAGCAATATTGCAAATGCAGCTGCTGCCAGAATCATACCAATCCCAATTTTTCGTGGGGTTGAAGGTTCTTTCCCTTTTTTGTTCAGCCATGCAAAGAAACCAATTACCAGTGGTGTTAAGAACACAATATAAACTGGATTGAAGTGCTGGAATATTTCGGGTTGAATTCTGTTTTCAACATCAAAATTTATATACGATATGTAAACAATAATTGCACCCACAACTGCAACGATTCCACCAATCATTTTTTGTTTGGCGGTTGATTTATTGCTTAATGCATATCCTAAACCGGTCAATGCAGCTCCAAATGCCAATAGCGACCACACATTAAAAAAGATCATTGAGAATTCACTAACGGTTTTAACAGTATAATCCCTGGCAAACAAGGTCATTGTTAATCCATTCTGATGGAATGCCATCCAGAAAAAGATCACCACCACAAATACCAGCAGGAGTGCTGAGATACGCGGTTTTTCTTCTTTAGTTGCAATTTGAAGCAGCCATGCAACAAAAATGATGAACAGTCCGGCTGCAAATGCAAGGCTGAATCCATCCTCACCAAGTGCTCCCATTCCGTAATAAATTCCAAGAGCGGCAGCTACACCAATTCCAAGTGCCCAAAATATAGCCAATGGTTTTTTAGGTGCACCTTCCTGAGCCAGTCTTTGGGCTTCGGCAGCTTTCGTACCTGTTGATCCGTCAGGTAGCATTTTTTTCCAGAAAATATATACGACCAAACTGATAACCATTGAAATTGCGGCAACGCCAAATGCATAATTATATCCTTGAGAAAATACATCTATATAGCTCTGAGCAAAGGCCTGAAGATCTGTTCCAATAGGATTTGCGCTTGCAGCAGTCGCCAGTTGACTAAATTGATCCATATCAACGGTTTCACCGGCCAAAACACGGTTACTTAAAGTTGCCAAATCCTGGTCATAAATAAATCCCTGAGATTTTAAATACCAGTTTCTGATTCCATTGGCAGCATGTGGTGCAAAAAGGGCACCCACGTTGATCCCCATATAAAACCAGCTGTATGCACGGTCTCTTAAATGAGCATATTGCGGATCGTCGTACATCTGACCAACCAATGCCTGTAGATTACCTTTAAATAATCCATTCCCAAATGCAATTACAAATAATCCACCAACGGTTGCGTAGAGTGTTAAACCAGGAATTGCCATAATGATGTATCCTACAAACATCAAAACAATACCTGCCATAATTACCGATTTATACTTTTGGGTTTTGTCGGCTAAAAACCCACCAAACAGTGCCAATGCATAAATAGCGAAATAAAACCAGCTGTAATATTCACCGGCTCCATCTGCTGATAAATTATATCTGGCCTGAAGGAAAAATACCAAACAAGCCATCATGGTATAAAAGCCAAATCTTTCGCCCATATTGGCAAAGAAGGCAATCATCAATCCTTTTGGATGTCCTTTAAACATAATTTTAATTTTAGGTTAATACTTACTTTATATTATCAAATCTTTAATCTCTTTGTATATTCGCATCAAAGCATACAAAAATAATTAAAAATACAAGTATTCCAAATCAGCAGAATTGCTTCATATGAATTATTTTTTCATATTAATCCATCTGCTGTAATGTTTTAAGGATTGAATCGTCTTGTTTGTAAAGAATATAAATTAATGACCATCGAAAATTTTAAAAGCGAAGTACTGCCTATAAAGAACAAGCTTTATCGAGTGGCAAACAGAATGCTAAACGATTCGGCTGAAGCAGAGGATACCGTGCAGGAAGTGTTTCTTAGACTGTGGTCGAAAAAAGAAAAACTAAAAGAGTACAGAAGTATTGAAGCATTTGCGATGGTAATTACAAAAAATCTTTGTCTGGATAAAATTAAATCGGCCAGAAACAGAACAAAAGAATTAACGAACCAGGAAATAGAAATGAATGAAACCAGTCCATATCAAATAACAAAGCTCAAGGATACGGTGCAAAAAATACATCACATCATTAATGAGCTCCCTGAGCAGCAAAGACTGATTATTCATTTACGCGACATTGAAAATTACGAATTTGAAGAAATTGCCGAAATCACCAAATTAAGCCTGAATACGATTAGGGTTAATCTTTCGAGGGCAAGAAAAAAAGTTCGCGACACACTCATTAAAATACACAACTATGAATTTTCATCGAACTGAAAAATTACTTGAGAAGTATTTCGATGGAAATACTTCGCTGGAAGACGAAAAATTTCTGAAGGAATTTTTCAAAGGAAAAGAAATACCGGCACATCTATCATCTTTAAAGGAACCTTTTAATTATTTTTTAAATGAAAATAAAAAAGAGTTCTTGGATGAAAACTTCGATCATGAATTACTCACTAAAATTGAACAACAGGAAAAACAAGAAAAGAAACATTCGCGCCGACGATTGCTTTATTACATCTCAGGAATCGCCGCCAGTATCCTGATTATCATCAGTATATTTACCAATCTCGACCCGTTCACCTCCAGATTAAAAGACACTTTCGACAATCCGCAAACGGCTTATGAAGAAACCAAGAGAGCTCTTTTAATGGTCTCCGAAGCACTAAACCGGGGAGTTAAGCCCATCGACAATATTTCAAAATTTGAAGACGGGATGGAACAAATCTCTAAAATGAAAAGCCTGGGAACAGGAATGAGTGAATTTGAAAAAATTTCAAAATTTTACGACACACAACAAAAAATAATTAATAAATAATTTAATATATACAATCATGAAAAAGCTAATAACTAAAAGTTTGATCCTCGCTTTGATTATGTTTCCGATCATAGCCAGTGCCCAGAGTTCTATCGATAAGCTATTCGATAAATACTCCGGTCAGGATGGATTTACATCGGTAAATATTTCAAAATCGATGTTTGCCTTTTTTGCAAAAATGGAAGGGGTTGAGGACGATGACTTTAACAAGATGCAGAGTGTTATTGATAATCTTGACGGACTGAAAATTTTATCCTGTGAAGCAAAAGACAGCCGCAGACTCGAAGAATTCCGAAGTGGTGTAAACAGCATGCTCAAAAATAACAAGTTTGAAGAATTGATGGTGATGAAAGAAAATGGCAATGAAGTCAGGTTTATGACCCGAAATGTGGGCAAGGACATTGTTGAACTTTTGTTGATCGCCAGTGAAGCGGATGACGTTGCCGTAATCAGTTTCTTTGGTATTATCGATTTGGAAGCCATTTCCAGGCTCTCAAAAACCGTAAAAATAAACGGCATGGATAAACTGGAAGGATTGGATAAATATAAAAACAAATAACCTAATACTTCTACTGCACCATCGAAGTATCCGATCTGTTTCTATTTAACTAACGCAATTATTTATCAGATAACTCATTAAAATTCAAACATATGAAAACAATAAAGCTTATCTTAATAACTGCGCTACTGATGCCAATCGCCCTCATGGGCCAAAAAGGTCCTTTTGACGACATTTTTGAAAAATACCAGGATAGCGATGATGTAACTTCAATCTCTATCTCAATGAATGCGATCCACTTCAATTTCGGAAGCGGCGATGAAGAACTGAATCATTTATTCAAGCAGGTCGATAAGGTCAATATCATTGCTTTTGAAAACCATTACAAATCATTCAGGGATTCTGATTTTATGAAAGAAATGAATGCCATTATTGAAAAAAACGATTATGAACAACTGGTTGATATTAGAAGTAAAGATGAAAATGTCGGAATCTACATCATTGAAGGGGATAATGAGCTGATTAAAGAAGGGCTTATCATTGCTCAGGATGGAGAAGAAGCAACCATTATTTCGGTTCGGGGCAATATGAATCCTTCAGATTTTATAGCCATGAAACATGGAATGCCATTATTCTACCAGCGACATCACTCAAATAAATCTTTTCATTTTTAAAGTTTATAACTTTGCGTTTTCAAAAAGGATCTGTTCGCAGATCCTTTTTTTATGCTCAGAAATTACAAGTGCGAGTAGGCAATTTTTTACTAATTTTGCACCTTAATTTTGCAAAAACTGAATAATGACCGAAATACCCAGCAAATATAATCCTCAAAACACTGAAGATAAATGGTATAAAAAATGGATGGAAGCAGGATATTTTCATTCCGAGCCTGATAATCGTGAACCATATTGCATCGTTATACCACCCCCAAATGTGACCGGAGTTCTGCATATGGGCCATATGCTAAACAATACGATTCAGGATGTGTTGGTTCGCCGGGCACGCATGCTTGGTAAAAATGCCTGTTGGGCAGCTTGCTATCTCTCACGAATGCCTTTCCGAGACAGTAAAATCCTGCTTGACCTAACCGGCATTTCCGAATACAAAGCCCTCAGGCTGGAATTTGAAAATTCGGGTGCAGAAGGAGAAAAATACTTTGGAGATTACTGGAAAGTCTTTGAAAGCGATCCTGAACAGCTTGAGGAATACAGCCAATGGATAATTCTCTTCCAGCAGTATCTGAAAGAAGGCACTTTCACAGACAGGAGTTTAAGGCTTATAGGACTTGGAATTGACAGCGAAGCAATCGAATCTGCGTCCAGCCATGTACTGGCCGCAACGCAGGAGTTTCTGGAGGCATTTAAGGGAGTTGGGATTCGTATAGGCGCAGATTTTGGGAAAATGTGCCCAGAAGGCCTGGAAGCCGCAAAGCTAAGTTCATTAAAAACCCTCGTAACCTGCTGGAAAAACGAGACTTCGTCCCTGGTGCTCTGGAGCCAGTATCTTGGTTACAGGCAGGTCTGTCTTGAAACAAAGGCAGCCCCGATAATGGAAGACCTTGAATCCGGAAAACTCGCAGTTTGTGACGCAATTCCTGCTTTTGAAGGAAACTACGCCGAAATCCTCCTGAATCGCACTTTCAGGAAAAGGCCTATACTTTCGACTTTTATCCGGGAACTCCACGAAGGTAAACTTGTCAAGTTCAGGAAACTTGACAAAAAGGTCCTT
>CAYNTB010000194.1:0-5128 GCA_964399905.1 uncultured Bacteroidales bacterium
GCAGGCGCGCATCACCCGCTGCAAGGCCAACCTCCATAATATCGGCCTTGCCTTCTTCCAGTGAAGAATATTTCTCTTTGAGAGCTTCACGAACGGTCTGGCTTCCGTCAAGTGTACTTTTGATTCCCATGGCATGGCCCACCTCATGAAACATGGTGTTTTCAAAAAACGCATTGAATTTGATATATTTTTGCTGACTTTCATCAATCAGCATTTTGGATATCGGAACCATAATTTTTTCAAATTTGGCCTGCATGGCATTTTTTAATTGAAGTTTGCGCGATCCCATCTTTAGATGTACTTCTTCATCGTTTGGCAGGTTGATGGCAATGGTTTTGCTGCCTGCATTGCAATCGCCTGAATAATAGATTGCATCATAAACATTCATATCGGCATTGGCACCCGGAACATCTTTTTTATATTCATCTTCAACAGGCAAACCGGCTTGTAAATCGGGAAGCATGGCTCCATATTTTGCAAGTTTTTTGCTCCATTCCAGATCTTTGATCAAAATAAAGGATTCGTTGGCCGCCTTATAACCAAACAAGGCATCTTCATAATTTTCGATAGGGCCAACCACAAAATCAATATTGGCATCTTTCATGTCCATCCAAGCAAAATCGCTGGCTTGATATTCGTCGGTAACCAATGCTTCTGCCCTTAAATTCAGGTAATTTTTTAAACCCGGATCATCGGCCAGTTTTGCAGCTTTTTTCATTAAAGCTGATGCTTTATTAAGCTGTTCTGCATAGGCCTCATGATACCAGACAGATTTTAGTGCCCCGTTTTCATCCCTTCGGATCAGGGTATAAAGACTGGTTTTGTTGGGGTCGTCAAAGGCATCAAATTCTTCTTTGGTCATATCAACAGGATAAAAATTAGCGCCTGCAGGTTTTTCACCAATTTCAGCAATAAACGATTTGTTCCCATTGAGGCGGTCCCATGGGCCATAATTTATTACAGAAAATATTATTGTTCCCCCATCAGTAATTCTGTTTATAAAATCATCCTTGTTCCCAATAACTTGTTGCCAGTAAATATTTTCCATGATTTCAGCAACCTGAAACCAAATTTTAAGAATTTCTTTTTCATTATCGGATAAGTGACTGATATCACTTTGCAACTTAAAAGGTGCATAAATCTCGAGTCGCTCATTCACAAGATTTTTAGATACAGGATTGAGGGTAATGTCTTTGGGAATAATGCTGACTGCATCCTCCTTAGAACTTGTTGAGTTATTACAACTAACAGAAAGTAAAATAATTAACATAAGTGTGGGTATAAAAAATTTTGTCTTCATAATGTTGGGTTTTGGTTCAAAACACGAAATTAATGATATTTTGCCAAAGATGTTAATTTGATAACAAAAGAAAGACGGATATGGAAGAGAATCCGGCAATACAATCAACTCACATGGTGATCCCCATTTTTTTCATTAAAAAAGTGGCATTCATATTTTGTGAAATTCCACCTTTTAATTTGTAATCAAATACGAGTTCATCGTTTTCAAACTCGACTTCAAACCTCATATTTTCTATGTTTTCAGGATAGGTTTCTGCCAGTTTGCCAAGTACAAGGTCGTGTGTGGCAATAATTCCGGATGCTTTCAAGCGGATCAATTGTTCAATCAGGTGCATAGAACCTGTTTGTTTGTCTTTCGAGTTTGTACCTTTTAAAATCTCATCAAGAATGATAAACATAGGGTTTCCTGATTGCAATTGTTCGATCAATGATTTTAATCGTTTTAATTCTGCAAAAAAATAAGATTCGTTTTTAAACAATGAATCCCTTGTCCGGATACTCGTGAAGATAGGTACCGGGTTCCACTCGAATGATTTTGCACAAACAGGGGCCCCTGTCGAAGCAAGAATCATATTTGTTCCGAGTGTTCTTAAAAAGGTACTTTTACCGGCCATATTTGCACCCGTAATGATGGTGAAATGACCACTGCCTTCAATTTTATAATCATTGTTAATCCTTTTGTGTTGATGAATGAGCGGATGACCCATATCACCGGCAATGATCGATAATTCTGTTTGACTGGGTTGAGGAAAACAATATTCCGGATGATTAAAATGAAAACATGCCAGGCTGGATAAAGCATCAAATTCGGCCATTACATCAAACCACAACAGCAATTTAGATTTATGTTTTGCTTTCCAGTTTTCGAGGCGGAGGTATTGTATCAGATCCCATAATGAAAATATGTTCAGCAAAAGTCCGGCAACCATATTTAACCGTTGATTAAAAGCCATCGAAATTTTGGATAGTTTTTTTATAATACCACTGGCCTGCATTTGGTCGATTGAACTTTTATGCTTTAAGTCTTTTAAATATTCACTTTCAAATGGCTCTTCCTCAATCAGCCGGATTAAATCCGAATATTTAATAAAGAGCTCTGTTTTTTTTCCTAATTGTGCATGAATTAAGTTAATCCGTTTGAAGTAAATCCCTAAGATGCTAAAGGGAATAAAAATGACATAAAGGATGAATATTATTGAGGGAAAAACGTTAAAAATGCTCAGTACAAATAAACAAAATGTTATCAGGTTTATAACAAAAACAATAATTTTTGCCTTTTGCTTGTTTATCAAGGGCGTTTTTTCGAGCCAGTTTTTAACGTCATCAATATCTTCTTTTTTCTCGCTTGTGTTTAAACCGATTAATTGAAAATTCTGACGCCATTCAGGTTTTTTTGCCAGTTCTTGAACGGCTTGCTGTTTTTTTAAAATGACTTCAGGATCAAGAACCTGTTCTAATAAGTTATGGGCCAATTTAGCTTTGCCTGATATGGTCGAGCTCCTGTTCAGATATTGAAATAATGAACCGTTACCAAAAATGTCCAAATCGTCGGTATAATGATTATCGGGAGAAATGAATTCTTTACCGGCATCAAAATTTTCAAAATTGCCATGAAGAGCAGCGATTTCATCTTCATTTATCTTTTTTAGATTGCTCAATTTTTGCTTGAGCTTATGTAATTTGCTGTGCCGATAGACAATGAATCCAAAAATTACAGCAAAAAGTATAAAATATCCAACCGACATCCAAATTCCAAAAGTTGTTATAAAATACATCAAAACAATTCCGATGATAAATACGATTAGCCTTATCATCGAATACCGGTCAACCAGATTTGTAATGCGTGTAAGTTGTTCAGAAAATTGTGAAAATCGTTTTTGATAAAAATTTAATACCTGATCCATACTTGAATATTAAATTCAAAAATAGGCATTATGTTAAAAGCAAAACAATAAATTCAACTTAAACACCAGGATTTAACCATTATTAACTTGTCCGCCGCAGCGAAACGCGTAGGCGGATTAAAAAATGTTAAGTATTTAAAGCTTTTGTTCATTGATCGGATTTACCGCCAGGTTAGAATTGTGATAACGATTGTTGTTGGTTACTTCATTGAGCAGCCATTCGGGTTTTGAGAAAGCTGCATCAACAGATGGCAATTCTATTTCGGCCAATAACAAACCTTTATTCCTGCCCAAAAACTGATCGATCACCCAGATATCTCCATCAATGTTTTCATGAAACCTGATCTTTTCAACGGAGGGCATTTCTCTGAATAATTCAAACATTTCCCTGGCATCTTTTTCCGGAATTTCGTATTCGAACTCGTTTCGTACCAATTCAGAAATGGTTGTTTTGATGGTAAAAAATGCTTTCGGGCCCATTATCCTTAACCTGACGGAATGAGTTGCTTCTCTTTTCAGATATAATTGATAAATCTTTACTCCTTTTGAGGTGGGTTTAAAGAGTTTATGATCAACTAAAAACTTTCGTTCGATTTCCAATGCCATTGCAAAATAATTGATGTGTTCAAAAATAAAATATTACCGGCAGATATAACAGCAAAAAGCCCAGAAATAAAAGATTTCAGAATGCCGGGAATAAAAAATTGCAAAAAAATTATAAAAAAGCGGGACATTTTGGGGCTAAAGGTATAAACCTATGTTAATCATTGCAGGATTTTGTCTTAAAACCATCGATTAACATGCTTTGAAAAGAATATCACCAACCAAAAGAATCTAACGGATGGGGAGCCCTTAGATCTTTTAAATTTATTTTCAAATGCATCAAAAAAAAAGAGGCCGGCTGGCCTCTTTTTTTTAAGTAAAAAATTTAATTTCGAACAATCGTCATTTCATCAATCAGGTTTTGGGCACCGGCCATTTTGTCGATGATCAGCATCACATAACGAATATCCACAGAAATACAACGCTGATATTCATTTGCAAAAGCAATATCTCCACTCATGGCTTCCCAGTTTCCGTCAAATGCCAGGCCCAGCAAATGTCCGTCGGCATTAATTACCGGACTTCCTGAATTTCCTCCGGTAATATCCAGATTCGTCAAAAAACAGGTGACCACACTTCCGTTGTCTTCGTAAATACCATAATTTTTTGAATTATAGATATCTTTAAGTTTTTTTGGAACATTAAATTCGCGGACTGATGGATCTTCTTTTTCCATAACACCATCAAGGGTGGTCACATAATTATAATGCACGGCATCAGCTGGATAATAATCCTGAACACTACCATAGGTTACACGCATGGTTGAGTTTGCATTTGGGTAGTATTTCGTATCGGGATTCATTTTTTGTAAACCAGCAACGTATAAACGATTTCCTTTCTGGATTTTTTCATACGGCAGTACCATTTTTTCGGAAATCATATCCTGATGATCGTAAAAAGCTTGCATCAATTTGAATACAGGGTCTTTTGCCAGGATTTTTGCACTTGGCTTATTTAAAAAATCATTCACTTTTTGTTCATCGCCAAAAATTGAGGTTTTGAAATAATCTTCAGACATTTTATTAAAATCTCCCTTGTATTTTGTGGCTGTCTCGATAAAATATTTGGGGGCCATTTCTGCCGGAATATCTGAATAATAATGATCCAGAGAGTTAGCCAACAATTTGACATCTGTTGGCATATTATAATCTTTGAAATGACCAGGAATCGCAGATTTTAATCTGTCGATCATCCGTTCAACCTGATTTGCATCCTGATCCTTTTTCATGAGTTCATCATAAAGGCGCTCAAAAGTGCTTGCATAGCTAATGATTTCATTTCCCCTGCGGATAGCTTCTCTGAAATAAAGATCGGTCGGG
>CAYNTB010000195.1:0-5103 GCA_964399905.1 uncultured Bacteroidales bacterium
GGGCGATCAATCGATTACTGTCAGTGCCACGAATTATTCAGGCATTCCCGCCAATGATAATTGGAACCTGGTGGGCAATCCTTTTCCTTCGGCAATCGATTGGGATGTGGTAAGTAAAACAAATATCGAATCGGCCATTTATATTTGGAACCCTTCAAGCCTGAGTTATGCATCATATGTTGATGGTGTTGGAACAAATATGAATGATGATGGCATAATACCGTCAATGCAGGGATTTTTTGTACATGCCACATCCAATGGATCATTTGTGATCCCTCAATCATCCAGAACAAGATCTCACGATCAGGATTATCTGAAAAACCAAAGTAAGGATACACGGAAATTGAAAATCATTGCCGGCAGAAACGGTTTTGTAGATGAAATGGTAATTCGGTCAATGGATGATGCAAGCTTAAACTTTGATCCAAGATATGATGCCTATAAATTTTTATCAGATCATGCAGAAGGGGTTCAGATTTATTCACTGGATAATGCCCTGAATAAATTATCCGTTAATTCAATTCCGCCAATAAGCTCTTCCATCGAAATTCCCATCGGGATTAGCCTGGGATCATCGGATAGTATTATGATTTCTATTAGCGGAACAGAAAGTTTCGGGAATGACGTAAACATCCTCCTGGAAGATCAACATCTTGATCAATATATTGAGATTACTAAAGATACCAGCTTGAGGCTTTATCTTTCAGTGACTGAACAAAGCAGATTTAAGCTTCATTTGATCCCTCAATTAAATTCGATCAGGAACGAAATATCGCTGGTAAACAAAATTTGGGTTTCAAACAATTTTATACATATCATGCTTGAAAATATTTCCGGCCCGGATATAAATATGAGGCTTTTCGACTTAAGCGGAAGAATATTAAGTGAAGATTTTGTGTGTGGCAGAACATACTTCCAGATTCCAAAACCACTGAAAAGTGGCGTTTATATATTACAAATACAAACGCTGAATAATCAATTTAATACAAAAATATATGTTGGACAGAATTAAAAAGAAAATAAGAATCGTTTTATTTGTTCTGGCTTTAATGATTTGTGGATTTACATTGCATTCGCAAACACCACCACCGCCAATAAACCATGGGAATGAAGGTGGCCCGGTTGGAGGCTCTGCACCTATTGGAGATGGCTTGTGGGTGTTAATAATAATGGGTTCGGCCTATGCTTTGTATAAATTATATCCGTTAAAACAAAAAATAAGCAAACAGGATTAAATGGGCCGGATTGTGGCCTTGGGGGTGACGACCTTTAATTTATAGGACATAAAATGAAAAAGGCGGTATAGAAATACCGCCTCTGAAATATAATATTGGATTAATGTTATTTTAAAACAAAATTAGCGTGTCCGATTACAGAATTTCCTTCGTAAACTTCAACTTTATAATTTCCGGTAGCAAGTTTAAAATCTTCGGGTTTATTCCAATAACAACAAACACTGGTTGCATTTTGGTCATAAACTGCTGTTTGGCTGATGGTGTACTGAAGTTTTTCACCACGGTACATGAATGAATATTCATCACCCATTCCATCGGTTAAGATTACATCATCGGGTTGTGCGATACGAACATATAAATTAACATCACCGGCTTTACGAATTGCATTTTCTGCCAATACAAAACAAACTTTGATTTTATCAATCCTTTTGGTCTTATCTGTAACAACTTCTTTTCCACTTGTTCTGGCCCTAACACCAACAGCAGTTACCTGGTAAGTTTTTAGGATAGATGCAAGTTCAACCTGACCTGTTAAGTGTTCTTTAATTTTTGTAAGTTCAGAAGTTTTTTCCTGTTCTGCAGCATACTGGCCTTTAATTTCGGTATTTTCAGTAATCAGATTTTGGTTTTGTAATTTCAAATCTTCGATTTGTGCCTCATAACCTTTGGCAATTTCCTGGAGCTCGGTAAGTTGTTTTTTAATATTAAAATAACTCCATTTATAGCGCAAACCTTCTTCAATTTGTTTTGCATTTACCTGAATAATACTGTCCTTTTGAATTAAAGTCTGTGAAATGGATTCATTATCAGCTTTTAATTGATTGTGCTGGGTCATTAATTGATCCAGTTCGGTTTGCAGTTCAACTTTTAAATTTTCTTTTTCAACCAGAAGACCGTTTAATTCTTTTTTGGTGCTCATGAACCAAAAGATTAAAGCAGCAATGGCTATGGCAAAAACAATGGTTAATACCTTAAACAAAATTCCGCCTTTTTGATTGTCGTTTTGTGGACTCATAATGATTATTTTTTCAATTTTATAATTAGTTTAATTTGGATTCGTAGCTAAAAACATAAATTTTTCTGCAATACCCTTTGTATAATGTAGCTTTGGGAGTGCAAATATAGTAAAAAAAGGGGGTTTTGTCTATAAATATCTTCATAAATTACTCATATACAATTAATATTGGCTCACTAATTCGTTATTTATCATGCTTTTACAATAAAAAAAAAGGGAAATCCTTTCGGAATCCCTTTTAAACACTGGGGTTTGGCAAATTTAATGCCCGCCACCTATCACTTTAAGTTTATCTTTGGTGTCTTCGACAACTTTTTTATAAAACTCATCACTATAACCCGGTTGCTCCACTTTTGGGGTTACATATTTATATCCTTGCGGAATTTCCCGCTTTGTTTTGATATTTCCGTCCATATAGCGCATAAACAAATACTGGTACAACTTTTTCCAGCCGTAGGTTACACGATCGCCCTGGCTGACAGAATAATTGGTCAGAAATGCAACCGCTTGTTTTTTATCTTTTTTGTAGAGCTCCATGGCACCTGCATCAATAGCGGCTGTATTTTGTATAAACTCGTTTTCGAAAGCAAACTGAGCTTTTTCGATTTCGGGATGGATATCGCTATAACGCGTATAAGCCAGGTTGCTCACCTGATTAAACACCCAAAAAGCAGCATCATCGGACCATTCCATAATGCCACCATTTCCGGTTGCGAAGGTTTGTGGAATGGTTGTCATACTTGTGTACATGGGGGTATAAACGCAACTGCCGGCATCGTCAACAGCCCACCAGATGATTCCACCTATTTCGTCAGGTAACCAGTTTCTTGATTGTGAAACGAATGAAAAACCCGTTTGCTGTGTGGCGGTAGCACGCTCGTTACAATAAGTAATACCATCAACTTCCCAGGTAAGCGGACGCCATCGATAAGGAACCTTATACGGTCCGGCTCCAAAATCCTGGCTCATATCCAATTCTGTGCCTTCCAGGTGATCGCGCATAAACATCATCATGTCGTGAACAGAAACTTTTTCCTTGGGTTTTACCCACAAAGGCATACGATTGGAAGCAAAATTTTCTTTTACAAAAGGCTCGCCTTCCGTATGTGGTTTGGGGTGTTCAATTTCACCTTTCACATAATCCCAGTATTGATCCATTCCATCGGCTACTTTATTAAACATGCTCCACACACGAATTTCACAAAATCTGGCTCCGCTAAAATCGACAGGGGCATAAACTTCAGAAAAATTGAAATCTTCATCTTTCCCTTTATAAAAGTTTTTACGTTTGGCAAATGAAATCACATCCTTTGCGTTGAAGGTCATGGCATTTGGATCGTCCCATTTATTTTCACTTTGATAGTCGAAAGTTGTGATGCGGGCATGATTTGCATGTCCGGAAACATAACCGTCCGGAATACGCAAGGCAACCCAGATTGCACCCTTTTCACCTTCTCCTTTACCGATCAGTTCCATAATCCAAACCTCATCTTTATCTGCAATTGAGAAAGATTCACCGGAGCTGGCATAACCATATTCATCCATTAAAGCGGCGATAACCCTGATGGCTTCCCTTGCCGTTTTTGATCGCTGAAGGCCGATATAAATCAGGCTTCCATAATCCATAATGGCACCAGTTTGGCGCGATAATTCAGACCGACCGCCATAGGTTGTCTCACCAATGGCCACCTGAAACTCGTTCATATTGCCTACAACATTATAAGTTTGTTGGGCCTGTTTGATCTGACCCAGGTATTTTCCGGTATCCCATTCATAAACATCAAGCATGCTACCTTCGGGCCATGTTGCTGCGGGCCAGTGGTATAGGTCGCCAAAAAGCACATGCGAATCGGCTGCATAGGAAATCATCGTTGATCCGTCAACGGAAGCTCCTTTGGTAATTAAATAATTGGTACAGGCATTCGATGCAATATTTATTGATAGTGCCAGAACCAAACTGAAAATAAAAACAATTTTTTTCATCCGTAAATAATTTTTAATGAAGGCCGGATGAAACTCGCATAATGAAATTTCATCCGTATTTGTGATTAACGAATCATGCTCGTTTCATTCGTATTTTTTTAAGTTATCATTCAAAATCTTTCTCAAGCTTACAAATATAATAAAAAGCATAATTCTGAATGAATTCATATTCACCCAATGCTTGGTTATAATGTCAATAATCAGGAGCGATTTAGAAATCAATCAAATAAATTACAGACATATTATTGTTAAAATGTAGACATTTTTCATTTTCATGTATTAAGTGATATACGGAAACCTCTAAGCATTGATTGATGTTAGAATTCACTGTCGGGTTTGTGTCAAAAATAAATATATGAATCAAAAACAGGGGCTCAGATACCATTGGTTAAATATCAGATCCATTTTTGTTTTCATGGGTGTAACCATCCTTTTTCATTTCTTTTTCCGACGATGGGCATCCGCATGGGATTATTATCCTATGAAACAAATGATCAACCTTATGTATGAATTTCTCACGCAGCAGGTTTATATGCAGAGTAAATTCATGATTAAGTTATTCTTTAAACTGAATGAAGGTGAAGAAACGCGAAAGATCATTTTTGCCGGTGGTGGCTATATCGGGATTTCAGCAGGATGTTCGGGCCTTAAACAAATGATGCAGTGTGTTATTGTTTTATTGCTGACAAGGGGTTCTTTCGGGCATAAATTATGGTTCATACCCTTCGGTATTTTGATGATGCATCTTAGTAATTTGGCCCGGATTTTTGGCTTATCGTTTTTTGTTGTTTATGCACCTGATTACTGGAATTTTGCCCATGATTATTTTTTCAGGCCTTTGTTTTATGTGGTGATATTTGGTTTGTGGGT
>CAYNTB010000196.1:0-5070 GCA_964399905.1 uncultured Bacteroidales bacterium
AGGGAAAAATGTTCTTTTTCCCATTGGCAGCCCATTGATCGATATATTCCGCCATATCTGAGGATGGAGTGATTGGATAAATGGCTGCAACTTCACTGAACATATAAGCAATATATGATGCAGCATAGTTACCTTCGCATGTGATAAATTTTTTATTTTTTCCCATAATCTATTTATTTTTAGGCCTTTATAATATATATTGTAGCACCTGTTAAAATTCTGCACGAAATTACTAATTTTCGTTCTGATACTTATCAACTTAGAAGTACTTTCATACTGCTAAAGCTTTATTTATATTGAATTTAGATTGCAGATAATTGAACTTTTTTTTACTATATTTGTAACTACTACTTTTAAAAATTCCCCAATTATAATTAACTTAAATACTATCATATGAACTTGAAGACGAATTACCTGGGACTGGAATTAAAAAACCCACTTATCATCGGTGCAAGCAACCTGGTAAAAGACCTGAATATTTTAAAAAAACTTGAAGAAGCCGGTGCAGGTGCCATTGTTTACAAATCATTGTTTGAAGAACAAATTCAATTGGAAAACCTCCAGGATTTCCAGGCTGAAGAAGATTATGGAACCCGACATGCAGAAATGGCTTCGGGACTTCCGCATATGGGTGATGCAGGACCGGAAGAATTTTTACATCATTTAGAAAAGGCAAAAGCAACGGTTGGAATTCCACTCATCGCAAGCTTAAATGCAGTTTATGAAGAAAGCTGGATTGAATACGCCAAAAAAATCGAACAAACCGGTGTTGATGCCATTGAATTAAATTTTTATTCTACACCTTACGAGTTTGATGTAATGGGTAAAGCCATAATATCTGAACAAATCGATATACTTCAGGGCATTACCAAAAGCATTAAAATACCGGTGAGCGTTAAATTAAGCCCTTTTTATACAAATCCATTGTATATCATTAATGAAATGGATAAACTCGGTGTTAAAGGCTTCGTATTATTTAACCGTTTATTTCAACCTGATATCGATATTGAACGTGAAGTTCATCATTATCCGTACAATCTGAGCCATCACGAAGATAACCGATTGGCATTGCGGTATGCGGGATTATTGTATGGAGAGATTAAAGCCAATATTTGCAGCAATACCGGAATTTTGAATGGACCTGATGTTATAAAAATGATACTTGCCGGTGCTGATAGCGTTCAGATTGTAAGTGCCATTTATCAAAAAGGGCCGAAACATATCAACACCATGTTGGAGGAAATCAAAGGATGGATGAAACATAAAGGTTACGAATCTTTGGATGATTTCAGGGGTAAACTTTCAAAAAAGAACATGAAGGATATGTTTGCATACAAAAGAGCACAATATGTCGACATTCTGATGAATTCGGATGAAATTTTCAAAAAACACCCGATCGTATAAAAACGATTCGTAAAAGGCCGGAACTTTAAATTGTTTTGGCCTTTTTTATTACCATAACGATTCGTTCCAGGAGTTTCTAAAAATTTGATGTGCCGTATCGTTTTTGGCCAAATAACCGTTTATTCCATCATAGATATAAACCAGTGCGAGTTTCAGTTCAGGATCATTATAATTGGAATCACAATATTCTGCAATTTCATTGGCTGTGCTAAATGGCTTCCCAAACATTTCATTAACCGGAAATAATTCACTGTCTTCGTAAACCTTATATACCAATTCTGTACAGGCAATAACCGTATCCGTAGAAAAATCAAAATTATAATCGTAGGGCCTGTTAATATGATCCATGGCCTTAAAGATTGCCTTGGCAATTTCTGATTTCGGAAGCAATGGCCTTAATACTACAATGCCGTCTTTTTCGGCTCCTTCCTTAAAAGTTGATAACACAACCCCTTCGCTAACCGATTCAACAATAGAATATGCTTCGGATTTTGCGTTGTTTAGATCATAAATTGAACCATAAGTGTTTTTAAGTAAATGCTCCAAATCACCTGATTTTTCGCCCTTCATGCTCACCCAATTTTGGCACTTAATGTCCTCGGAAAAAAAACGTTCCCTTTCTTCAGGAATCCCAATATATAAACTGGCATGGGTCCAAAAACCGGGAATCCCGATATTTGAAATATAATAATCGCTTCGATTCAGAAAAATATCACCTGGTTGCAGTAATGCCCTTAAGCTTTCTAGTTCTTCACCATTAATAGTTGCCGATGATTCAATGATTTTTGTATCTCCCGCCCACTTAAATACCGAAGATTTGATCGGATAAACATCAGGATGAAAAAAAAAGGCCTTTGCCACATATACTGCCGATATGGTACTCATTAAAACAAGAAGAATAACTTTGACCTTTTTCATACTAATTGATACTAATTTCATCAACAAAAACCCAGGCTTTATTTCCGGCACCCACATGCCATTCCGGGCAAACAGATTTATTTTTGGCAAAAACCTTCACATATCTTCCCTTTAATTGCAGTCCTTTTTTACCAAATTCTTTGATGATGCCACCATCCGCTTTTTCATTAACATCATTTTCAATCCTGGTCAATCCTGTAAAATCTGAACCATTTTCCGATATCGAAAACTCAACATAATCGGGCATCCATATCCATGATTTCTGTTCCTGTAAAAATCCGGCCGATAATTCATGAATCTCCTGAATTTCACCTAAATCAACTACGGCTTCAAAATCAACCCCGTAATATCCCTGCCAGGCGCCAGTGCGAAAATTCTCACCGCCCCTGATTGAATTAATGAGGGCAATGTCGCCACCAGCTGTGTATTGGCTACTGTACGGATTTTTAACAGTTACCTTTCTGCCCCCGGCAATCTTTATATATTCAGCAGTAGCCACTTTGCTGCTGATTTTATCAAAAAGATAAGCTTTAGCTTTTACAGTCATGCTTTGATTAATGAATATTGGCTCAACAAACAATGTTGAATTAGCTGTTGGCTCAGATCCATCCAGTGTATAATAAATCTTTAAATCTCTATTTGAATTCAAATCGGCCCGTTGAATCTTCAAAGAATCTGTGAATGTATTCGATTCTGCAATAAAATAAGGCACAGGCATTAGAAATTCCCTTCTGATTTCTGAAGTTGGTAAGGCATCCAATTGCGTTCCCCAGTTTGAAGGTCCGGACCCCATTTCAAATTCAATCACCCCCCCCTCTATCAAAGTTTGGTGGGTAAAATACGACTTATTATAATCCGAACCATTAAGTTTAACAGATTGAATGTAAATATTTTTACGCGATAAATTATTTGCTTTAATCACAAATTTTTTGCCTCCATCCAAATTGATTTCTACCTCCTCAAAAAGCGGGCTTCCAATGATATAATTATTATCACCCGGACAAACAGGGTAAAATCCCATGGCACTCATAACATACCAGGCCGACATCTGTCCGCAATCTTCATTCCCGCATAAACCATCCGGTTTTGATGTATATAGTTCGTTCATGATTTTTCGCAGAACCGGGACCGCTTTGTCGGGATAACCGCTATAATTATATAAATATGCCATATGATGGCTCGGCTCATTTCCATGGGCATATTGTCCGATAAGGCCTGTAATATCCGACTGTGTCCTTCCCGAAAGTGAAGCATCAGTATAGAACAATTCGTCGAGTTTTTGGGTAAAATTTTCATTCCCACCCAGATGAAACATAAGCCCGCTAATATCGTGCGGGACAAAAAAGGTATATTGCCAGGTATTGGCCTCGGTTAACATAAAATTAACCTGGGTCGGATCAAAAGGTGCCACAAAACTTCCGTTCATTTTCCCCCTCATAAATCCTGTTTCCGGATCCAGAATATTTTTATAGTTCTGCGCCCGCAATATAAACCGTTCATATAACTCCTGATGACCCAGGCCTAGTGCCATCTGTGCGATGCACCAATCATCGTAAGCATACTCAAGGGTTTTTGATACAGATTCACCTTCTTTATCAGCGGGGATATAGCCCAGATCTTTGTAATATTTTAATCCAAAATGGTCTGCATCCGCACTTTTAACCATCGCCAATAATGCTGAATCATAGTCAATCCCTTTTATCCCTTTAAAATAAGCATCGGCAATAACCGGAATGGAATGATAACCGATCATACAATTGGTTTCATTACCAGCCAGTTCCCAAACAGGCAACAAACCGCCTTTATCATAAATATCCAGCATGGTGTTTATCAGATCAGGCACAATATCCGGTTTAATAATGGTAAGCAGTGGGTGTGCCGCCCTGAAGGTATCCCATAATGAAAAAACGGTATAACGCTTATTTTCAGAATGATGAATTTGAGCGTCATGCCCCCGGTATTCGCCGTTTGTATCGCTGAATAAGTTAGGGTTCAACAACGAATGATAGAGTGCCGTATAGAAAGTCGTTTTCTGTTCTTTGTTTCCACCTTTCACCTCAATTGTACTTAACTCCCGGCTCCATTCATATTCTGCTTTGTTTTTAATGAATTCAAAATCCCATTCCGGACATTCGTCAAGTACATTCAAACGCGCATTTTCTTCACTAACCGAGCTTATTCCAACTTTTACCAGAACGGTTTTATTTTTAGAAGTATTAAACTGAACCCATGCTTTTGTATCATTGCCAATAAAAGGCTGGCTTATTTCATGGTGTTCCTCACCAGTATTAAAAACACCAAATTTGGTGAATGGTTCAGAAAATTCCATATAAAAATAAATACGTTGATCGACGGCCCATCCACTGGTGAAACGATGGCCGGAAAGCGATCTGTTATTATTTACAGTAATACCCAATTCATTAATTTTATCCGAAGTTACACCCTCAACCAGATCAATAATAACATTCGCTTCGGCTGAAGCCGGAAATGTATATTTATGCAATCCCATTCTTTTCCCCACCGTCAATTCAACTTCAATCCCATAATCATCCAATTCAACCTTATAATAACCCGGGCTCGCAACTTCCGACTTATGTGAAAAGCTGGACCTGTATCCAGAAGCGGGATCATTTTCCATTCCTGGATTCAATTGAATTTCACCTACAGTTGGCATCATCCTTATATCCCCATAATCGCCAACACCTGTTCCACTTAAATACCCCCGCAGGGGCTTTTCCCATAAGGGTC
>CAYNTB010000197.1:0-5057 GCA_964399905.1 uncultured Bacteroidales bacterium
AACTCTTCATGCTGGCCGGGCTTACTTTGTTAACAATTTACTCAAGAACAAATTTTTTGAAATTTAACATTTCAGGTATTGAATATTTGTAATATCTTCAAAAAAAACAAATTTGAAGAGTTAACAATGATAATATAAAAAATCGGGAAAAGAATCGGCAAAATACCCATTTCACCATAGGCATTATACCTAATTTTTGTCGAGGTCAAAAAGTTTATTGGCAATTGAATATTTTACCAAACCTGCTGTATTTCTGGCACCTGTTTTATCGAGTAAATTTCTGCGGTGAGCATCCACAGTTCTTTTACTGATTGATAGTTTTTCTGCAATTTCCTGATTTGAGCTTTCTTTAACGATCAACTCCAGGACTTCCAGTTCTCTTATTGTCAATTCTACTTTCTGGTCCTGGCCCTTTGGGGCCTTTGGGGCGGTTAACTCTTTAATAACGGCCAGCGTAATTTCGGGGCTGTAGTAATGTTTGCCTTCAACAACTGCATTCAAAGCGTTAAGCAGCTCATTTTTGCCCAGGTTTTTCAAAATATATCCAACTGCACCCGCCTCGATCATTTTTGTCAGGTAAATTTCTTCATTGTGCATCGTGAGCGCAATCACTCTTGTTTCTTCGTATTTTTCGGTAATTGCTTTTGTACAGTCGATACCATTCATATTCGGCATGTTGATATCAACAATGGCAATATCAATTTTATTTTTCTCCATCTCTTTCAGCGCTTGAATTCCATCGGAAGCTTCAGCTACTACTTTATATTCTACTTCATCATGCAATAACGAACTGATACCGTCTCTGATCATTTTATGGTCGTCAACAACAAGAATTTTAATTTTTCTCATGATTACTTTGATTGGTTAATGGGATATCAATACTTATCATTGTTCCTTTACCGGGTTTACTTTCGATCGAAATATTTCCATCCAACAATTTAGTTCGATGATAAAGACTTTGTAAACCGTAACTCGTCATATCTTGTAATTGTGCATTTATAACAAAACCCTTTCCATCGTCTTCACAAGTAATATGTATTGCTTCTTCGCTCCCTAAAATATGCATCACAGCCTGATTGGCATTTGCATGTTTGATGATGTTATTCAAACACTCCTGACACATTCTGTAACAATGTAATTCAGTGTTTTTATCCAATTGTAAGTTAATTTCTTTATGAATAAACTTAAATGTTGTAGCCGAACCTTCATTCAATTTCCTGACCAACATATCCAAACTCTCAATTAATCCAAAATCATTGATAATTTTTGGGATCAGATTCCCTGTTAAGTTTCTGCTTTCAATAATGGCATGGTTCAAAAAATTCAGTCCGTTTGCAAATCTTTCATTTGATTTTTCTTTCAAATTTCCAATTTCGTCCTTAATTGAATTAAAGTTCATTAAGGCAGCTGATAAATATTGTCCGAGCCCATCATGCAATTCACTGGCGATCCTGATTTTTTCCCGGTCTTCACCTTCAATAATCAATTTCATACTCGATTTCTCGGCCTCTTTTAACTTTTCGATATATTCTTCTAACAATAATTGTTTCTGTTGCAGTTCGTATTTTTGCTGATACAATTGAATAAATACCTTCACATTCCAGATTAAAATTTCACGTTTGATAGGTTTTGTGAGGTAATCAACAGCTCCGGCCTCGTATCCTTTAAAAACACTAGCTGTATCAGCATATACACCCGTTAAAAAGATAATCGGTGTATTTGAGTTTCTCTTCGACGACCTAATATATTCAGCCAATTCAAAGCCATCAACATCGGGCATTTGAATATCCAGAATACAGAGGGCAAACTCCTGATTCTTAGCCAGTTTTTTTGCATCTGTTGATTTTAAACAACTGATAAGCTCCATATCAAGCCCTCTAAGATATTTTTCCACCAATATCAGATTGGGATGCCAGTCGTCAACAACTAAAATCTTTGATAACATTTCGACTTATTAATCAATCCAAATATAACTTATTATCATCTAATTGCAAAATACAAATACAGTTAGCCAAAAAATACGGAGCCTCATCCTCAAATTTACAAAAAACAATGACGTATTTTTGCGTTATTATAATTTAATGACGTATATTTGCGTCAAAAAATTTTCGATATGACAAAAATTGAACTTTTTAACTCAGAATTAACTGATACGGCAGCACTCTTTAAAGCCTTGGCACACCCGGCACGACTCTCAATTTTACAATATTTGGCTAAAATTAATGTTTGCATCTCCGGTGATATTTCTGCGGAGCTACCACTTAGCAGATCTACCGTGAATCAACATTTAAAAATATTAAAAACACATGGGTTTATTAAAGGCAATATCACAGGAACAAAAGTAAATTACTGCCTTGATCCTGAAAAAATAAACATCCATAAAAATCAGCTTACTTCATATTTGGATGAATTGAAATCTTGTACCGATTGTTCATGCTAAATTCAATTTCAATGAAAATTTTAATCCTATGCACCGGCAACTCATGCCGCAGCCAGATGGCCCATGGGTTCCTTCAAAGTTTTAATTCTACGATTCGGGTTGAGTCAGCAGGCACTCATCCCGGCGATGCCGTGAATCCGATGGCAATAAGTGTGATGAAAGAGTTGGGGATCGACCTGTCGGAACGCACACCTCGGAATGTTGATCAATTTTTGGATGAAAGCTGGGATTATGTGATTACTGTTTGTGGCGGAGCCAACGAAAGTTGTCCCGCATTTATGGGCGATGTTAAAAACAGGGTTCATATTGGCTTTGATGATCCATCTGAAAGCACTGGAAGTCCTGAATTTATCCAATCTGAATTTTATCGGGTCAGGGATGAAATTCAAAAGGCATTTAGCAAATTTTACACCGAACAAATTAAACCCCAATTGTAATGAAACCACTTCGAAAACAATTATCATTTCTGGATCGATATTTAACCCTCTGGATATTTTTGGCCATGCTTATTGGCGTTTTTTCTGGGTACTTTTTTCCGGAAGTTGCCACTTTTTGGGATTCGATGAGCTCTGGCACGACCAATATACCCATTGCAATTGGTCTGATCATCATGATGTATCCTCCACTTGCGAAAGTACGATACGAAGAACTTGCTGATGTTTTTAAAAACTTTAAAATCCTTGGATTATCGCTTGTTCAAAACTGGATCATCGGTCCCATTTTAATGTTCGGACTGGCCATTCTTTTCCTACAGGACTACCCGCATTATATGGCCGGACTTATTTTAATCGGGCTGGCAAGGTGTATTGCAATGGTGATCGTTTGGAATGAACTGGCAAAAGGCGATACGGAATATGCGGCTGGTTTGGTGGCTTTCAATTCTATTTTCCAGGTTTTGTTTTTCTCGGTTTATGCCTTTGTTTTCTTAACAGTCATACCCCAATGGTTGGGATTGCAATCTTTTAAAGTTGATATTACCATGGCGCAAATTGCCAAAAGCGTATTCATTTATCTTGGCATCCCTTTTATTGCAGGCTTTCTTACACGCTTTTTCCTAATCAGGCTGAAAAGCAAAGAATGGTACCATCAGAAGTTTATCCCAAAAATAAGCCCGTTAACCCTCATTGCTTTGCTATTTACCATTTTGGTTATGTTTTCATTAAAAGGCGAGTTTATTGTGAAAATACCGATGGATGTTGTTCGTATTGCCATTCCATTGATTATTTATTTTCTGATCATGTTTTTCATTTCCTTTTTTATGGGGAAAAAAATCGGTGCCGATTATTCGAAAACAGCAAGCATTTCATTTACGGCGGCCAGCAATAATTTTGAA
Organism: uncultured Bacteroidales bacterium; assembly: GCA_964399905.1. GTDB lineage: Bacteria > Bacteroidota > Bacteroidia > Bacteroidales. The sequence continues at coordinate 3,774 of CAYNTB010000197.1, forward strand.
CTGGCAATTGCAGTAGCAGTAGCGGTATTTGGAATAAATTCAGGTGAAGCATTTGCAGCCGTTATTGGCCCCCTTGTTGAAGTACCTGTACTGATTGCATTGGTTAATGTCTCGCTTCGTTTACAAAAAAAGTATTTTAAAAAAGCAGGCGTAAATCAGTAATCAACTGATCGTGTATTATTTTGTAATTCTTTTGTAGAAAGCAATCCACAAGCAGCAAAAATATCCTGCCCCCTGGAAGCTCGTATGGTTGTGGTTATACCTTTGGCATTTAACTGATCCCGGAAGTATACAATATCTTTTTCATCCGGGCTCTTTAAGGGCGATCCGGGTATTGGGTGAAATCTTAACAAATTGATCCTACACTTGATACCATTTAGTATTCGTGCCAACTCTTTGACATGTTTTTGTGAATCGTTAAAATCTTTAAACAGTATATATTCAAATGATATTCTTCGTTGTTTGCCCCATTCAAAATTTCGTATGGCTTCGAGCAATTCAGGCAAGGGATACACATTCTCGATGGGCATAATCTTTTTCCGATCCTCTTCAAACGTCGAATGTAAACTGATTGCCAAATGCGCATTAGACTTGCTTAAAAATTGCTGCATGGAAGGGATGATGCCAATGGTAGAAACAGTAATTCGTTTTGGTGACCAGCCATAGCCCCACTCACTGGTCAATATTTCCAATGATTTAAGCACCTGATCCAGATTATCGAATGGCTCACCCATGCCCATATAAACCACATTGGTTAACTGATCATATTCGGGCAAACTGTGAATTTGGTTCACTATTTCCCCGGCACTCAATTGCCCTTGAAATCCTTGTTTTCCGGTCATGCAAAACAAACAGCCCATTTTACATCCAATTTGTGAAGAAACGCAAAGGGTTGCCCTGGTCTTATCAGGAATATAGGCCGCTTCTACAAACTTTTTAGCAGTGGTAGCATATAAATATTTTCTGGTACCGTCAGATGATGTTTGCACTTTAACGGGTGAAGCCAGGCCAAGCTGGAATTTTTCGCTAAGTTTAAGCCTGTTTTCCTTCGAAATATTTTGCATTTCGGCGATGTCGGAAATATGTTTTTTGTATAACCAATTGGCGATTTGTTTGGCTGTATATACCGGCATGCCTTCTTCCAGAACTATTTCCTGAAGCTCAGCCAATGTCTTTCCGAACAAATTTTCTTTCATTAGAAATAAATTTCTGCGATGATATTGCTAAAAGGAATCCCTTTTTCGATTAAAATATCGCGGGTTTCAACCACCATTTCAGCACTTC
>CAYNTB010000198.1:0-1194 GCA_964399905.1 uncultured Bacteroidales bacterium
TATCGATAAAATATATTTATGTGTATGTTCAGGTGGTTTTTGGCTTCATTCCCGAACAAGGGCCGTATAAATTTTTTTCCGGCCAAACTGAACCACAACCCTTTGCCCGCACTTAATATCCTTATTCAGTTCGTAGGGAACCCTGTAGGTAAAATACCCCGGAACCGGTAATGGCAAAAGCACATGGGCAAAAAGTGTGAGCCTTTCCATGGATGTCTAGAATAAACGATCCAGAACAGCAATTAAGCGATCAACTTCTTCCATTGTATTATAATGAACCATACTTACCCTGATTACGCCATCTTTCTCAATAAGCCCTAAATCAGTGATGAGTCTTCGTGCATAAAAATCACCAAAGCGGATTCCAATTTTGTAGGCATCAACTTTCTCGGTGATGCTGCTGCTAACAACGCCATCAATCACAAAAGAGATGGTTGCAAGCCTTTTGTGCTGATCTGCATCGGATCGACCGATAATTTTAACTCCTTTCTTTTTTGTTAAAAAATCAAGAAGTCGTTGCGCCAGTTTTTCTTCATGATCAGCAAAAAGCTGATAAATTTTCTCGTATGCCGCTCGTGAATAAATGTCAGTGATTTCAGGAAAATGTTCATTCACGAGGGCTCCTAAATAATCGCGGTAACCCAGGTAGCCATAACTCAGTTCATAATTTGCACTGCCCGGCTGAAATTTATAGGGGATATCACTTTCTGCAATAAAAAAGTGGTTGATATTGGGCAATTTTTCCAGAATTTCTTTTCGTCCGTAAAGTGCTGAATAATGAGGGCCATAAACTTTGTAAAATGAGAATACATAAAAATCCACATCCATCGCCTGAACATCAGGCAATTTGTGAGGCGCATATGCAACCGCATCAACACATAAATATGCCTGGTTTTCGTGAACCACTTTGGCGATTTCCCTGATTGGATTAATCGTTCCCAAAATATTTGATGCATTGGTCAAAGAAACAAAGCGGGTTCTTGGGGTGATCAGCTTTTTCAAATCTTCAATATCAAATTCCAGGCTTTCCTGATTTATTTTCCAGAATTTGATTTTCATCCCCGATTTTTCCAGATTCACCCAGGGACCAACATTGGCCTCATGATCGCAATTGGTAACAATGATCTCGTCTCCAGCTTTCAGTGTTTGCACCAGACTGTATGATAATTGTCGGAGCAACATGGTGGTTGAAGG
>CAYNTB010000198.1:1240-1665 GCA_964399905.1 uncultured Bacteroidales bacterium
AATTACTTCTGCAACTTCACGCGCATTGATCAGTTCGGCAACAAAACGATAAGATTCCTGAAGGCGTCGGCCAGCTATTTGAGAGGGTTCATAAGTGGCCCCCAACTGAACATCCGAAGTGCTTAGGTATTCGCTGATCCTGTCGATGACCGGTTTCACTGTTTGCGAACCGCCTGCATTATCAAAATAAGTCCATTCGCCTTTTAGGGCCGGAAATTGTTCTCTGACAAAATTTATATTTAATTCCATATCTTAATTAGTTTGATAATACCCGTGCTATTTCGAGTAAACTTTTGTTAATGGTTTGATGTTGTTTGATTGCTTTTTCAAAAGGTATAAAGGATGTTTTATTGTTTAACTGGCCGACCATCACATTGTGTTTTCCTTTTAGCAATGAAATTACTGCTTCGTAACCAAGTGTACTG